>DATNMZ010000170.1:0-3710 GCA_035602095.1 Thermoanaerobaculia bacterium | reverse complement strand
TACGAGGCCTTCTGCGGCGTCGAGCCCGAGGCGCCGGCGGCGGGAATCTCCGAGATCACCGTCGAAGAGCTCAAAGACATGCGCGACCGGGGCGCCTCGTTCGTCCTCGTGGATGTGCGCGAGCCGCATGAGTTCGCGATCTCGTCGTTTCCGGAGTCCGTCAAGATTTCGCTCGGTACGCTGGCGCAGAACGTCAACCGCCTCTCGACGGCCGACGAGATCGTCGTCCATTGCAAGACGGGCGGCCGCAGCGCGAAGGCGGTCCAGTTCCTGCAGCAGGCGGGCTTCAAGAAGGTCCGCAACCTCACCGGCGGCATCAACCGTTGGGCCGAGCGCATCGATCCTACGGTGCCGAGGTACTGAGTCCTGCGTCGGTGTCTTTTCGGTTTCTACCGCTTCACCGGCCCGAGGTACTTGTCCATCCAGTCGAGACTCTCGCGGATCACGTCTTTTCTCAGGGGTGCGTGGCCTGTCTCGTAGAGCACGACCTTCTTGTCCGACTCGGGCGTCCCGAGGAGCTTCAGGAACGGCCGCTGCGCCGTTTCCACCGGGAAGAAGTGGTCGTACCGTCCGTTCAACAGGAGCACCGGAACCTTGACCCTGCCTACGAAGTTGATTGGGTCCGCTTCCGGCAGCGACTTCTCGAATTGTAGGCCGCCGGCAACCAGGATCGCGACCTTGAAGCGGTTTTCCACGGCGAGCATGACCGGGCCGACCGCGCTCCCCCAGCTCAACCCGAAATAGCCGAGCGCATCGCGGCGGATGTCGGGGCGCGTCTCGAGATAGTCGATCGTGCGGCTCAAGTCCTTCTCCCAGGCGATCATGTGGTCCCGAAACGAAGCGGTCTGCTGCGGAACGTCGTCCTTGAGCCCGTCGCTCCGCTCAAAGGTGCTCTTGAAGATGGGAGCCACCAGCGCCCTTCCGCTTCGCGGAATGAACTCGGCGTACGGCGACAAGACGAACTTTTCCTCCCCGATCGCGTTCGAGCCGGGGAAGAAGACGACCGTTTGATAGGGAGGCGCCTGGTTCTTCGGAAGGAACACGTAGGCGATCACGCGCTCTCCACCGTACGCCGCGTCGAAGCTGACCCTCTCCTGCCGCCAGTCCTCCGTGAGGACCGTCTCCTCGACGCGCGGTTTCAGCTCGCCCTTGTCGTACGCATAGAGCCCCGTGTAGGCGCGGAAGACGTCATCGGAAACTGGCTTCTCCTTCGAGAAGTCGCGGAACACCTGTTCGACTCGCGCCGTCGCTTCGCGCGTGGGCGCGGACGCCAGCTGGACGCACCGGAAGCCGTAGTTGGATCGGCGATCCCACGGCGACTGGGCGTCCTGATCGATGAACATGTAGGTCGGCTCGCCGAACCCGCCTCCGAGGATGAACCTCCGGCCGCCGCCGCTCTCGTTCCAGCACCACTCCTTGACGTTGCCGGCCATGTCGGTGGTCCCGAATCCGCTGATCCTCCCGTCGCCGACCGGCAGCGTGCCCGTGCCCTGGAAGTTGCTCTCGGGCGAGATCAGCCGGCTCGCCCGCGTCTGGGCGGCCTTGTTCCAGTGGTAGATCGTGGGAAGGCTCTTTCCCGCGAACGCGGCGTATGCGGCGCTCTCATACCAGCTCACGCCGGCGACCGGATGTCTCCCGAGGCCTTTGGGAAAGGTGCCGAGCTCCCACGTCGCCGGGCCCGGCCGACCCGTCGCGTCGCGGAAGACGGCCATCGCCTCCTGGAACCGCATCGTCTTCCCGTCTCGCGTGAACCTCTCTTTCCAGTACTCGCTCTTCTGATACCCGCCCCCGTCGACGAATTTCTTGAAGTCCTCGTTGGTGACCTCATGACGGTCGATCCGGAAGTCGTCGAGGGGGACCTCCGGCAGATTATCGAGACCCGGGATTGCGAGGCCATACGGTCCCCCGGGGACCAGCACCATTTCCGCCGGGACGCGGTCGGCCGGATCGAGCCGGAGGCTGATTTTGTAAATGGTCCTCCAGAAGAGCCAGGTCGGCTCGATCTGGAAGGCGGGCGCGAACCCGGCTTTTTCGACTCGCCAGAGATAGAAGTCCTTCGGGATCCGCGCGCTCACAAGAGGCGTCCGTCCGAGCGGCGTCCACGCGCGCGGATCTCCACGGTACGGCCGGTAGGAGATGTTCGCTCCGGCGGGGGCGCTCTCGACCGAGACCTCGAGGGTCGATTGGGCCCACAGCTTCTCGAGCGTCGGATCGCCCGGCAGGACGGCGCGGGCTTTCTGGATCAGCGGAACGGCCTTTTGGAAATCCTCGGCGGCGACGAACCGGTCGATCTCCGGAAGCGCCGTGGTTCGCGCCCACCGGGCGCGCGAGCTCCGGTACCAGAGCCAGCCGGCCAAGGCCGCCAGCGCGAGAAAGACCGCTCCGGCGGCGATCATCCAGGACCGGCGCAGGGGAGCCCGGCCGGACGGGGCGGCCTCTGCCATCGACGCGAGCTCCTCGCGCAGGCTCTCCGCGCTCGGATGGCGCTTCTCGCAGTCCTTCTCGAGCAGCTTCAGAATCACGGCCTTCAACCGGTCGGGCACGGGCGCGTCGCCGAAGGCGCGCGGCGGCGCATGCAGGAGCGCGTCCGTCACGGCGACGGGAGTGCTGCCGGCGAAGGGCAGCCGCCCCGTGACCATCTCGTAGAGAACCACTCCCAGGGAGAACAGGTCGCTGCGGGCGTCGATCGGTTTTCCGAGGAGCTGCTCCGGCGACATGTACGTCAGGGTCCCGAGCGTCGTTCCGGCTCGCGTTAGCTGCTCGACGGTCTGGTCGACCTCCGATTCCGGCGCGATCCGCTTCGCGATCCCGAAATCGAGGATCTTCGCCTGCCCTTTCGCGTTGACGACGATGTTGGTTCCCTTGATGTCGCGATGGAGGATCCCGGCCGCGTGCGCCTCGGCGAGCGCCGACGCGATCTGCATCGCGAGGTCGATCGCTCTCGACGCGGGCAGCGGACCTTCGGCCAGGATCTCGTGGAGCGTGCGGCCTTCGACGAGCTCCATCACGATGAGGTGACGGCCTTCCGCTTCGATGAAGTCGTGGATCGTGCAGATGTGGGGATGGTTCAGCGCCGATGCGGCGGTCGCCTCCAGGCGAAAGCGCTCCCGGCGCTCCGCGTCTCGCGCGAAGTCTTCGGGCAGCATCTTGATCGCCACCGTCCGTCCGAGCCGCGTGTCCCGCGCGCGGTAGACGTCCCCGAACCCTCCCGAGCCGAGCCGCTCGACGATCTCGAAATGGTCCAGGACCGTTCCGGGCTTGAAGAAGGGCGAGGACGGGCGAGGGCTGTCCGGCGGCGGAGTGGCCGTGCGCAGCTCCGAGAGATTCGGGGCGCCTTCTTGCTTCTCGGGCGGGAAGCCCATCCAGGGAACCTCGTTTCCAGCTTGCCCGCGAATTGTATGGCCGGGGGTCAGCGGGGCAGTTCGGTCGAGGATCGAAAGGCTTTGGTTGTCCGAGTTGAAGTGGTGCGCCCGCCGCGATTCGAACGCGGGACCTTTAGCTCCGGAGGTCAATTTAGTACTGGACGACCCCCGTCGATTTCAGTAGTTGTTCATCGAGTTGATGAAAACGGAGGTCGCCAATCGGCACCGGATAACCCCCGCGATCTATCGCTGGAGGGATGAATACCTGCTGAACACCTAGACAGTCCTTCGAAAGCTAGGTGGGACGCGGCGGTGTGCGTCGAGCGCGGCGCGCACGCTGCTGAGAGC
>DATNMZ010000169.1:0-4264 GCA_035602095.1 Thermoanaerobaculia bacterium | reverse complement strand
CTCCGCGAGAATCGCCGCCAGGAGCAGGACGCAGACCGCTCCCATCGCGCCCGGCTGGCCGCCGTAGACGGTTACCACGTACGAGACCCACGGGACCGAGGCGCACCAGTAGGAGAGTCCGAACAACGCCCCCGACGCGAGAGCGCGCCATCGGCGCTGCTCGACGGCGAGCGCGGCGATCCAGGGGACGAGCGCGAGCGGCAGGAGGAGCGTCCATCCAAAGGGCGGAAAGGCGAGCGCGAAAAGGATCCCGGACAGCACGCCCGCCCCGGGCGTTCTCCAGCGCGAGACGTCCATCGTCGGCGGGGTTACGAAGCCCGCGACTCCGATGCTCGGAGGGCCTCTTCCGCGCGGTACGAGGAACGCACGAACGGGCCGGCGAAGACGTGCGCGAAGCCCAGGCCCTCGCCGAATTCCTGGTGCGCGTCGAAGACTTCCGGCCGCACGTACTCCTCCACGGGCAGGTTTTCGCGGGAAGGTCGAAGGTACTGCCCGATCGTCACGATGTCGACGTTGGAAGCGCGCATCTCTTCGAGCAGGGCTCTCACCTCTTCCTTTCGCTCTCCGAGGCCGAGCATGAGCCCGGACTTCGTGGTCATGCCGGGGTCGAGCGTTTTTGCGGCCGCGAGAAGCCCGAGCGAGCGATCGAGACGCGCACCCCGTCGGACGCGCGCGTAGAGGCGGGGCACGGTCTCGACGTTGTGGTTGAAGACGTCGGGACGCGCCTCGACGACGGTCGCGAGCGCCGCGAACCGCCCCTGAAAGTCGGGAGTCAGGACTTCGATTCCGGGCGCCGGGTCGAGACGCCGTAGCGCACGAATCGCGGCGGCGAGATGGCCTGCGCCGCCGTCCGGCAGGTCGTCCCGATCGACCGACGTCACGACGACGAAGCGCAGTCCCATCTCGCGGGCTGCGCTCGCTACCCGCTGGGGCTCCAGCGGATCGAGCGGGAGCGGTTTTCCGGTCGAGATGTCGCAGAAACCACACGCGCGGGTGCAGACGTCGCCCATCAAGAGGAAGGTCGCCGTCCCCCGGGAGAAGCACTCTCCGCGGTTCGGGCAACGCGCTTCCTCGCAGACCGTCGAGAGGCCGTTGCGGCGCATCACGCCTTTGACGGCATGCAGCTCCGAGAGGCGCATCCGCTTCTCGCGGATCCACTCGGGCGGGCGCACGGGCAGCAACGTCATTTTCCCGGAGGGACGACCCACGGCCGGAGCTTTTCCGTCGATTTCAGGCGCGCGGCGACCTTGTCCGCTTCCGCGCGGCTGCCGTACGGACCGATCCGCACGCGATAGATCTTGCCGGAACGTCCCGAGACAGAACTGACCGTTCCGGAAAAGCCGCGAGCGGCCAGGCGGTCGAGGCGGCCGCGCGCCTCCTTCTCGGAGCCGGCCGAGAGGGCCTGGACCCAGAATGCTCCGGAAGCCGCGACCCGCGGCGCGGGCTTCCCTTTCCCGGCGGGCTTCCGGGCCGCGTCGCCGGCCGCCGCCGCCGTCGCCCCGGCCTCCGGAGCATCCTCGAAGAGGTGGAGGCCGGGGGAGGGGGTCGGCGCGGGCGAAGCGGGGAGAGGAGTCGAAACCACCTCGGCAATCCGGCCGGCCGTCGGGGCACGGGAGGCCCCCCGCAACGGCGACACGCCGCGAACGGCGCGGGGAACCTCGAGGGCCTCCGCCGTCGGCGAGAGGGCACCTCCGGACGCCGTCTGGGAGGTCCCGGGGGCTCCGGTCCCGTCCCGTCCGGCGAGCCCCGTCATCAGGCCGAACACGTAGGCGACCGCGAGCGCGCCGAGCAGCCCCACGAAAAGCAGAAGCGCCTGCCGCGCCGTAAACGAGAGCTGGTAATGGGTGCGCGGTTCATCCACGCCGCGAGTGTAGCAACTCGGGCCCGATCCGGCTCACTTCTCCTTCGGCAGAAACGTCTTCAAGAGCTCGATCGGGAGTGGAAAGACGATCGTCGTGTTCTTCTCGCTTCCGATCTCCGTCAAAGTTTGGAGATATCGCAGCTGGAGCGTCGCCGGCTCCCGGCCGATCACTTCCGCCGCCCGAGAAAGTTGCGCCGCCGCCTGGAACTCTCCTTCCGCGTGAATGATCTTCGCGCGCTTCTCCCGCTCCGCTTCCGCCTGTCGGGCCATGGCCCGCTGCATCTCCGGAGGGAGATCCACCTGCTTCACTTCCACGAGCGAGACCTTGATCCCCCACGGCTGCGTGTGCTGGTCGATGACGTTTTGAAGAGCGACGTTCAGCTTCTCGCGCTCGGACAGGAGCTCGTCGAGCATCGCTTCGCCGAGGACGCTTCGGAGGGTGGTCTGAGCCAGCTGGGACGTGGCGTAGAGGTAGTTCTCGACCTGGACGACGGCCTTGTCCGGCTCGACGACGCGGAAATAGACGACCGCGTTGACCTTCACGGAGACGTTGTCGCGCGTGATGATGTCCTGCGGGGGCACGTCGTGGACAATCGTGCGGAGCGAAATCCGAACCATGGTCTCGAACGGCCAGAAAATCAGGACGAGGCCGGGTCCTTTCGGCCGCTGGCCGAGGCGGCCCAGCCAGAACGTGACGGCGCGCTCGTACTCTTTGAGGACGTTGATCCACTTGAAAAAGAGGATCAGACCGACGAACGCCGCGAACAGGAAGCCAGGAAAGGAGAAGACCTGCCCCATCACACCCTCCGTTCGACATGCAGAGTGAAGCCATCGACGCTCGCGACGCGGACGTCCTCGCCGGCCGCCGCACCGGGTTCCCCGAGCGCGTCCCAATACTCTCCATGGACGAGGACGGTCCCCCGCCCATCCTCCGCGATCGGCCTTACGACTCGCGCCCTCTCCCCCACCAGCCCCTCCCGCCCGGTCCGGACCGGGAGGCGGCGCAGGCGCACGGTCCGCCAGGTGAGAAACCCGATGACCGCGAGGGTTCCGACGATCGCCGGCGCAACGATTGAGAGATCGACGCGATAGCCCGCGGCGTTGCCCCGGCCCGAGAAGAGCAGCGCGGAACCGGCCAGAAGAGCGATTGCCCCGCCCACGGCGAGCAGGCCGTGGCTGGCGACCTTGACCTCCGCCAGGAAGAGGAGCACACCGAACAGGATCAAGGCGACTCCGGCGAGGCTCACCGGCAGCACCGAGAAGGCGTACAGCGCCAGGAGGAGGGAGATCCCGCCGACGATCCCCGGGAGGATCGCTCCGGGAGTGGAAAGCTCGAAGTAGAGTCCCGCGAGGCCGGCGAGGAAAAGCACGTAGGCGACGTTCGGGTGCGAGACGACGCCGAGAAGTTTCTCGAGCGATCCCATCTCTCGCGTTTCGATTCGCGCGCGCGCGAGCCGGATCGGCGCGGACCTTCCCCCGACCCGCACGAGGGTGCGCCCGTTGATCTGACGGACGAGGTCCGGAACGTCCCGCGCGACGATCTCGATCAGGCCCGCCTCCTTCGCCTCCGATTCTGTAAACGAGGCGCTGCCGGTCACCGCAGTCTCGGCCTTCTCCGCGTTTCGGCCCCGCTGCCGGGCGAGCGTCCGGAGAAAGGCGCGGGAATCCTGCTCGACTTTGGAGCTCAGAGTCTTGGGGAGCTCCTGGCCTTCGCCGCCCACCGCGCGTGCGGCGCCCGTGTTGGTTCCGGGGGCCATCGCCGCGACGTCCCCGGCAAGAAGGAGGAAGAATCCGGCGGATGCGGCGGACGCGCCCGAGGGGGCGACGAACGTCGCCACGGGCACCGGCGACTGCAGGATCGCCGCCGCCATTTCCCGAGTCGAAGCGATCAGGCCGCCGGGCGTCGAGAGCTCGAGCACCACGAGGTCCGCCCGGCTTTCCTCCGCGCTCTTCAAGAGCCGCCGGAGATAGGCGGCCGAAGCGGGATGGATCGGAGTGGCGATCCGACCGACGACGACCAGAGGGGCCTTCTCCTCCGCGGCCGGAAGAGAAGCCGCGAAGAGGGCCGCCGCGACCACCGGAAAAACGGACGCGAACCGGACCAGCATGGGCGGGGACAGTCTACCGCCGACGGGGTCTTCAAGGCTCGGGCTCTCCAGCCCCCGGGACCCCCGACTGGACCCTCCGCGCGAGTCGGAAGGGCGGCCCGGAACCCGGAATCCTTCGGGGATAATCGACCCGTGCGCCCGCGGCCGTCCCCTCTCGAAAGCGAGCCGGCCGCCCCGGCCGGGGAACGCTTGCGCAAACCTCTCCGGCCGCTCGAGGCCGTGAACCTGTTGGCGCTCGCGATCGTCTCGGCGCTGGCTGCGCTCCTTCACGGACGGCTGGAGGATCCCGCGGGCC
>DATNMZ010000168.1:0-5266 GCA_035602095.1 Thermoanaerobaculia bacterium | reverse complement strand
GTACCCGCCCGAGCGCACGCCTTCGGCGACGAACGGAAGGACGACCAGCAGCACGCCGCCGAGCGCGATCGCGAGGTTCTGAACGGCCGTCCAGGACCTCTCCCGAAACCACGCGCCGGCCGCGAAGACGAGCAGTACGGGCAGCGCCAGGTAGCTCGAGTAGTACGTCAGGCAGCAGAGCCCGGCAGCCACGCCCGTTTGCGCGGCATCGAACAACCCCCCCGACCGGTAGAGGCGGAGGGCGAAATAGAAGAACACCAGGAAGACGGCGGTGCTGCTGATGAACATGAATCCGAAGGTCTCGAGGTAGACGCTGATCGCGAAAAAGGCCGCGATCACGCTGGCCACGACGGCAGTTTGCCGATCGAAGAGCTCGCGTGTGATCAAGAAGAGCATCCCCGAAACGAGCGCGACATACGGAAGGATCGAGAGCCGGATCGTCCAGATGGTCGCCCCGAACAGACCGAAGAAGAGCCTCTGCAGAAAGAAATAAGGCGTCGGGAACTGCGCGTCCCACTGGTTCTTCGGCGGCATGTGGGCGAAAAAGCTCGTGTGCGCGAAATCGTGGGTCGCCGAGAAGTAGCTCGTGATGAATTCGTCGGTGAAGAGCCGGCGGGAGTCGATGTGGAGGAGTCGCACCGCGACCGGAAGCAGCACCGCGAAGGCCAGGGCCGCCGCGGCGAGCGGAGGAACGCGCGAGCGGGTCCGCCGGGGACCGGTGCGGGTCGCCACCAGGAACGCCCCGACAGTCATCAGCCAGACCGCGACGAGCGCGTGGGAACGGAGTCCGAGCAGGACGGCGTACGCCGCCGCGACGCTGACCGCGAAAGCCCCGGCGAACAGGAGGACGCGTCGATCGGAATTCACGGTTTCACGGCTGTCGGCTCCCGAATTCCGCCGGCGCTCCCGCGATGCCGATCAGCGGCCCAGAACCGCTTCGAGGCCCCACGAGAGGATCTTGTGCGTCGCCCGGTCCGAGACGTAGACGCGCCCGAAGGGATCGAGGGCGATCCCCGTCGGCTGCTTCAAGCCTTCGGAGGTCCACGTCCGCAGCGGAACGCCCTTGACGTCGTAGACAGCGCAGCGCGATCCCCACGAGTCGGTGACGAGGACGACGTCCCCGGGGCCGACGGCGATGTAGGGCTCCGTATAGAAATCCATCCAGCCCGCGACGGAGAACTGCCGCACGAAGACGCCGGCCGGATCGAACACCTGGACCCGGTGGTTGCCCGTGTCGGCGACATAGATCTTCCCAGCTGCATCGACCGCGAGCCCGACGGGCTCGACGAACTGGCCCGGCCCGCTCCCGTCGCCGCCGAATTCGTTCAAACGCTTGCCGTCGCGGTCGAAGCGGACGATCTTCTTGTTTCCGGTATCGGCGATGTAAACGAACTCGCGGGTTACGACGACCGCGCGGGGGCCGAAGAACAGGTCGTCCGGGGCGCCGATCACTTTGAGAAACCGGCCGTCCGGCGCCGCATGGACGACGCGGGCATTCCAGGTGTCCGCGATCCACAGGTCCCCCGACGGGTCGACCGCGATCCCGCACGGCTCGTTGAACTGGCCGTTGCCGGGGCCCTTCGTCCCGAACTGGCTCAGGAACTTCCCGTTCCCGTCGAAGAGCTGGATGCGGCTGTTCTTGGTGTCGGCCACGTACAACGCTCCACGCCCGTCCGAGGCGATGCCGCGGGGCTCCGCGAACTCACCCGGGGCGTTGCCCGGACCGCCCCATGTCCGCGACGGGGGCAGAACGGCGGCCGCGCCGTTGTAGTTTCGAGCGGTCGAATCCTGGAGTGGGATCCGGAGCGGCTCGAGAAGGCCGGCCCCCTCGAGGTCCTTGCGGACGAAGAAGGTCGCGTCCTGCGATCCGATCGGGCTCCAGATTTGATGAAAGAGCCAGTAGTAGACGAGGTCGGCCGCCGTGGGGCGGGCCGGCTTCCCGCCCTCGGCGGCGATCCGGCCGGGGAACCACCACGCCCGAATGGGAACCCGGGTCGCCGTGTAGCGCTCGGCGAGCTGTTTGGCGAGGCCGCTGTTCGGATCCCAGTCCACGACGACGATCGGCGTCGAGGCGCTGTCCAGGCGCGTAGCCCAGATCGTCTGGACGTCCCGCAGGTACCAGGTCAGCGGCCAGGACGCTTCGCCGGCGACCGTGATCAGCGGCTGTCCCGGCGGCACGCGCGCCTTCGCCTTTTCCACGGAGCCTAAGGCGCGGATCAGGTCGCGCGAAGTCTGCACGTAGGCGAGCATCTCGGCGTGGTTCGGCTCGCGGGCGATGTCGTGGGCGCCGTAGCGGAAACACGCCAGATACATCCCCGAGGCGTTGACCGCGGCGAGCAGGACGACGGCCGCGAGCGCGAGCCGCGGCCGGTTCTGCGTCCGGTCCCGCCAGAGGTCCGCGATCGCGATCGCCGCGACGATCGTCAGAGGGAAAAGGGGGTGCACCGTGAGCCAGGGAACTTTCTCGCGCGCCCATCCATAGATCGCGAGCGACGCCAGGGTCCAGAAGAGGACGAAGCGCAGAAAGGGGGAGGGCCGCTCCGCGGGCGCGCTCGGACGGCGCAGGCACACGATGGCCGCGGCCCCGCCGATCGCGGCGCAGATCCAGAACGCCCCCTTCCCGGCGGAAGAATCTCCGAGCAGCGAGGAGGCGAGGGCGCCGACGCCCAGGCCGCCCAGGGCGCAGGCGACCGATCGAAGGAACGGATCGCGCCGGATCTCGGGGCGTCGAAGCAGGAGGAGAGCCGCCAGGAGGGTCGCGGCCTCGTACATCAGGAGCTGAGGGAAGTAGTAGTACCAGGGGCCGGGAATGCGGGCGATGGCGTGCTGTCCCATCCAGTACTTTACGGCCTTCGGAATCGCGAGCCAGTCGGACGGGTATCTTCCGAAGCCGGTGTAGAGGAGCGCCCAGATCGTGAGGAAGACCGTTCCGGCGATCACCCAGGGGACGAGACGCGTCCAGATCCACGAGGCTGTTCCGCGCGCCGCTCTCGAGACGCCGCCGCCCGGAGCCTTCGAGAGCGCCCGCTCGGCGAAGACCCAGAGCCCGAAAACGCAGAAGAGGACGCCGGTCATGTAGGCGTTTTCCTTCGTCGCTCCGGCAAGGGCGAAGCAGATCGCGGAGAGCGTCAGCCAGCGAGATCGGTCCGTCTCGAGAAACCTCCGGAACGCGACGATCGTTCCGAACGTGAAGACCAGGGAGTAGATGTCCTCGCGGATGAACCGCGAAAAATAGGCGAGGTGAGGAGAGATCAGCACCAGGGCGGCGTATGCGACGGCCGTCTCGATTCCGAACCAGGAAGCGATCGGAACCGCGAAGAGGAGAAGGCCGACTCCGAACAGCGCAGGCAGGACGCGAGCCGTCGTGTTGGTGGCCCCGACGATCTTGTAGACGAGGGCGTTGGCGTAATAGAGAAACGGCCCGTGGTAGGCCGGGTCGTAGCGCCAGTTGCCGTCCCGGGCGAGGGTGTACGACTGGAAGGCGTGAATCGACTCGTCGTGGTGGAGGGGGCGATCGCCCAGCTCGTAGAAGCGAGTGACGGCCGCGAACAGCAGGAAGGCGGCGGACAGGGCGAGAAGCGCCCGCCGGGTCCGGCCCGAGCCGCCCGGCCCCGGCCGAGATTCTTCGACGACCTCTGCGGTCAACGAGCTGTGGCTCCGGACAGGGCGATCCGGCGGACTCGATGACTTCCGGTGTCCATGACGTACAGGACTCCGGCCTTCCCATCCACGGCGACGCCGACGGGCCGGACCAGCTTCGCGCCCGAGTCGTCGGCGGTCCAGGCCTTCCGTTGCGCTCCCGCGTTGTCGAACGCGAGCACGGAGGCTCCGTCGGGGTAGGAGACGTAAACCGTTCCGCGGGAATCCACGGCGACGTGGGCCTGCCACGACGTCTTGAGCCAGGGGAGGTTCCACGAGCGGACGAAGCGGCCGTCCTTGTCGAGAACCTGGACGCGCGCGTTGCCGGAGTCGCCGACGAAGAGGGTTCCGGAGGGGCCGATGGCGATTCCGACGGGTCCGTTGAACTCCCCGCCGCCCGTTCCGGGCTTTCCGATCACCCGCGAGGTCTTCAATTGCGCGTCGTACGCCATCAGACGCCCGTTGCCCGTGTCGGTCACCCAGACGGCGCCGGCGCCCGCAGCGATTCCGCGGGGGCCGTAGAGGCCGGCCGCGCGGCCGAGGGGCTCTCCCTTGCGGGAGAAGGCTCGGACGCCGCCTGCCCAGGTGTCCGCAATGTAGACCGAGTCGCCGGAGATCGCGATCCCCTCCGGGCCGCGGAAGGAGTATTCGCCCTTCTCGAGGTTCCCGCCCCAGCCGCCGAGATATCCTCCCTTGTCGTCGAAGACGCGCACTCGCCCGTTTGCCGAATCGAGCACCCAGAGGCGCCCGCGATCGTCGACGGCGCAGTCGAACGGCTGCTGGACCGCCGCGTACGGGGCTTCGCCGGGCGCCGCCGTCTCGCGGAAGGCGGGCGTCTCTTCGATCCCGGCCACGGCGGGAGAGGCCGTCGGGGCCGGGACGGAGGCCGCGGGCGACCCGGAAGGTGTCTCCGTCTTCTTTCCACAGGCGATGCTGACAGCTATCGCCGCGATCCCGGCGAGGACGATCAGCACGACCCAGCTCATGAGTCGGCGGGTTCGATCCATTTCCGTCGGCGTCCAATCGCTCATGGCTCTCCTCTGCGGGGATCCGAAAACGCCGTGGCGAAAATCTCCCCGAGAATACCTCGCGCCGCCCCTTTCGGGAGTGACTCCCGGGAAATGCGTGCCCGGGACAGATCGATCCGGGCGACGGAGTTGTCCCCCGAGTTGACGACGTAGAGCAGTTGCGCCTTCGCGTCGAGCGCCAGGCCGGCCGGCCGCGAGAAAGGCCGCCCGGATTCGCCGGCCGTCCAGCGCTCGAGGACCTTCCCCGCCGTATCGAACGCGAGTACGGCGTTCCCGCCCGGATCCGCGGCGTACACGCGGTTGCCGTCGGTCTCGAGATGCGCCTCGCCCCACTGCTTCCAACCCGGGAAGGGCCAGGCCGTGCGGAACTGGCCCGACGGGGCGAGGACCTGGATCCGATGGTTGCCAACGTCGGCGACATAGATCGCCGACGAGGAAGCCGCGATTCCGACGGGGCCCGAAAAGTCTCCCGGGCCCGCGCCCGATCTTCCGAACGTCTTCTTCGTCGAAAGGAGAGCGTCCCACGAGACGACGGACTGGTTTCCGGTATCCGAGGCCCAGACCGTCCCGTCGGGCGCCACCGCGACGGCCCGCGGGCC
>DATNMZ010000167.1:0-5315 GCA_035602095.1 Thermoanaerobaculia bacterium | reverse complement strand
CGTCCAGGGCGAGGGATTTCCGGAAGGCCTCGACCGCCGCGGAGAACGAGCCCCGCCGGGTCCGAAGCACTCCGAGGTTGTTCCAGAGAAGCGCGGAGCGGGGATTCGCCTCGAGCGCCTTGACGAGGGCGCTCTCCGCCTCGGGCAGCCGTCCCGCATCGGCCAGAGCGCCGGCGAGACCCGCCGCGGCCTCCGCGCTCGCCGGGTCGAGGTCGAGAGCGGATCGGAAGGCCGCCGCCGCCTCGTCGGGCTTCTTCAGCTCGGCCCGGACGAGCCCGAGCGTGGTCCATACGCCCGTTTCGTTCGGAGCGAGCCGCGCCGCCTCGGCGAGCTCGCGCTCGGCTTCGCGGAGTTTTCCCTTGCGCCGGAACGCCCGTCCGAGGTTCTCGTGAAATGCGGCCCGTCCGGCGGCCAGGCGCACCGCCTCCATCAGCTCCTCGACGGCCCGGTCCGCCTGCTCCGAGCGAAACAGAAATACGCCGAAGTCGTTGTGCGCCTCGGCCGAGGCGGGATCGATCTCGATCGCCCTCCCGTAAGCGATGCGGGCCTGCGCCTTTTCTTTCAGCTCGTCCATGGTGCGGCCGAGGCCCAGGGCGGCCGGGACGTTCTTGCCCGAAAGCTCCAGAGCGCGGCTGTAGTGGCTCGCCGCCGTGTTCCATTTCTTCTGGCGTTCCGCCAACCGGCCGAGTCCGAACTCCGCGCGGGAGTTGGCGGAATCGAGAACCAGCGCGGCCGTGTACTCGCGCTCAGCGTCGCCATCCTGTCCGAGAGCGAGCGCCGCGTCCGCGATGATCCGGTGCGCGTCGGTGCTGCGCGGATCGGTATCCAGCGCGCGCCGGGCGATGGTCTGGGCTCCGCGGTAGTCCGCGTTCTTCAGGGCGGCCTCGGCGACGTCGACCAGCGGAGAGACTGCGGGGGCCGCTCCCGGCGCCCCCGAAGCGGGCGCTCCGATGGGCCCGCTCGTGATGAGGCCGCGCTCGAGATCCCCGGCGCGCCGGCGTGCCGCGTCCGCTTCGGCGCTCCGGCCGAGCCGCTCGTACGCGTCCGCGAGGAGCCGGTGCACCTGCGGGTCGGGAGACGCCTCGACTTTCTTCAGATCGTAGAGGGCCTCTTCCGCCTTTCCGTCGGAGAGCTTCTCCTTCGCGATGCGCTTCAGTTCCCCGACGTCGACGGCCGGGAGCGCGCCGGGCCCCGCGACTTCGTTGCGCACTGACTGCGCGAGGCGCACGAAATCGGGGCTGTAGAAGTCGGCGACGACCTCGATGTTGGGCCGCGCCTGAAAGGCGACCTTCAGACTCTCCCGCGCGGCCCGGGAGTTGCCCGCGATGAAGTACGCCCACCCGCTCTTGAACGCCAGCTCGGACCGGCTCTCCGGAGACGGCGCGGCTTCCGCGGCCTTCGCGTACTTCTCGCCCGCCTCCTGGAACCGCCCGAGGTCGAAGGCTTTCTTCGCGTCCGCTTCCGACGGCGGCCCGGCGGGGGGAGTCTTCACGGGACCGGCCGCGAAGAGGTGAGCCCCGGCGAGGAGGGCGGCCGCGAGAGCCGCCGGCGCGAAACGAGAGAGGCCGGGGAATCTCACGACGGGCCGTCGGTGTGCGTGGTGGGAGCGGGGGGAGTCCATGTCTTCTTCTCTCCTTCCGGAATGGTGAGCTCCGTCGTGAACGGGTTCAAGCCGTCCCGCGAGAGCGTGATCCGGTGCGAGCCCGACGAAAGAGGCAGGGTCATGTCGCCCGCCAGGACCCCCTGGAACTTCGAGTCGACGAGAACGGTCGCCCCCGTCCAGGCGGGCGCGCGGATGACGAGGTAGCCGAGCGGAAAGCTGTACGCGATCGGAGGCGCGCCGTTTGCCCCGACGCGGAATTCCTTCTCGTAGGCGGGCAGACCCGATCGCTCGAACCGGACCCGGTGCGCGCCTTCCGAAAGCTCCACCGTCCTGGCCGGGATGGAAGGTCCGATCCGCTTGCCGTCCACGAAGAGCGTGGCCTGCGGGATCGAGCTGAACTGAACGGGAAAGCGGCGGGGCGGGCGCACGGGTTCGGCCGCCGGCGTCGGAATTGCCGGCGCGGCGGTGGGAATCGCGGGCGCGGCGTCCCGGCCGAGCTGCGGACTCGGGAAAGCGAGCGGCGCGGTCGGAAGCGCCGGGGCCCCCGGGCGCGCGGGAGAGGCTTGAGTTGCGCGGCGCTTCGCTCCCCCTGCGGGGGGGGAGAGTCTCCAGAACACCGCCGCCGCGCCGAGGACGAGAACCACGGCGCCCGTCCGGAGGACGTAGCGCCGGGACCGATCCGCCCGCGCTTCCTGGCTTTCCCGCGTCTTCCGCTCGACGGGATCCTGGAAGTGAACGAGCTCGAGGCCTCCTCCGCCGCGGGTGGAGACCACCGTCTGGGTGTGCTCGTTTAGCGCGGCGGGCACGCGGGCAAGGGCGCCGGAAGGCGGCGTGATCCCCGCCGGGGGGCGGAGCACGCCCCGAGTCGGAGTCTGGACGGTCCTTTCCAGATCGGGCCCGGGGCGGACGCGGGCCGGAGAAGGGTTCCGGGCGGTTTCGAACCGGCCCGAGGTTCCGAGGATCTGGCGGTGAACCGTCTGCAGATCCTGACGAAACGCGTCCATGGACGCGTAGCGGTCCTCGATGTTCTTCTCCATCGCGAACGCGACGACGGCCGAGAGCGATCCGGGCACTTCGGGCGCCAGGGAGGCCATGGGCTCCGGCGTCTCGTTCAAGATCTTGTAGAGCACCGTCGAAAGGTGCTCGCCCCGGAACGGCTTGCGGTTCGTCAGAAGCTCGTAGGCGAGCACGCCGAGCGCGAAGATGTCGGTGCGCTGGTCGAGCGCCTCGCCGCGGACCTGCTCCGGAGCCAGGTACGCGGAAGTGCCGAGCGTGATCCCCGTCTGCGTCAGGCTCGACTCGGAGAGGAGTGACTTGGCGATTCCGAAGTCCATGATCTTGACCGAGCCGTCTTCCAGGATTCGGATGTTCGAAGGCTTGATGTCCCGGTGGATGATGGAATGTTTGTGCGCGTAGGCGAGGCCCTCCGTGATCGCCATCAGGATCTCGATCTTTCGCGCCACGGTGAGGCGGTCGCCCCTCTTCACGACCTTGTCGAGATCCTCGCCGGTCAAGAACTCCTGGACGATGTAGGGGATTCCGTCCTCGACCCCGAAGTCGTAGATCGTCGTGATGTGGCGGTGGTGCAGGTTCCCGGCGAGCTCGGCCTCGCGGAAGAAGCGGCTCTTGATCTCCTCGTCGTTCAACTGGCACGTCTTGATGGCGACTGTGCGCTTGATGAACGGGTCCCGGCCGCGGTAAACGGCTCCGAAACCTCCGACTCCGATCTGCTCGGAAATCTCGTATTTGCCGATCTTGGTCCTGGTCATGGGTGGGCGAATGGGTCGGGTTAGTTTAAACGAACGCCGGAGAAGGGCGCAGGGGCGCCCGCCCCTCCCGGAGCCGTTTCGCGGGCCTGCCCGCCCCGCAAGGGCCGGGATAATCTGAAGACCGTGCAGCGGACCCCGGCTTTTCTCCTGGCGGCGACTCTCACAGTCACGGCCTGCGGCAACGGCACGCCTGCGGCGCAACGCCTGACCCGCGCGGCGGCGGAGTCGGCGCGCCGGGCGGTGCCGGTCGCCTTCCGGCCTCCCGCGGACGGCCTCCTGACGGACGCTCAGATCGAGCGATACATTCGCGTCCGCCGGGCGGCCAAGGGGCGCACGGACGCGCAGGCGTCCCGCGCGGTCGGCGTCGATCCGGACGAGTTCGCGTGGATCCGGGCGCGTGTGGCGGAGGCGCTCCTGGAGTCGGACCGGCGCCGGGTCCGCACGGCGTCGGACGAGGTCTACGGCAAGATGATCGCCTCTCTGCGCGAAACGCGGCGCGGAATCCGGGACGCCGCGACGGCGCGCTCGGTCGACGAGCAGATCGCGGGTCTCGAGCGGGAGCGCGCATCCATCCGGAAACCGGAGACCGTGGCCCCTGCGGTCGCGTCCAACGCGCGCAAGGTCGCGGCGCGCCGCACGGAGATCGACGGCCCACCGTGAGCCCGCTCGAAGAGTTCCTGGAGGAGGAGATCGCCGCCGGATCTTTTCCGGGCGGGTCCGCGCTCGTGGGGAGCCGGGAGGCCGTGCTCGCACAGACGCGCTCCGGGCGGGCGGCAGTCCTTCCGCACGCGTCCGCGCTGGAGCCCGGGACTCTCTTCGACCTCGCGAGCCTGACGAAGCCGCTCGCGGCCGGGGCGCTCACCTTCGAGGCGTGCCGGGAGGGTCTCGACCTCGCCTGGCCACCGGGGCGGTTCCTCCCGGAATGGAAGAAGACCCGCTTCGACGGGATCACGATCGAAATGCTCCTGACGCACACGTCCGGTCTGGCCGCCTGGTTTCCTCTCTACGCCCGCGGCGAAGGTGCTCCCGCATACCGGCGGACGCTCGGAGAGCTCGAGCCGGAATCGCCTCCCGGGAGCATCGTCCGCTACAGCGACCTCGGCTTCCTCGTGCTCGCCGAGGTCCTCGAGGCGTTTTTCGCCGCGCGGATCGACCGCGCCTTCGCGGACGTCGTTGCCTTTCCCGAGGCGTCCGCCGCCCGGTTCCTCCCGGAGGACCCGGGCGCCTGTGCGGCAACGGAGGAGGGCGACGAGACGGAACGCGCCATGACAGCGGCTCTCGGGCTTGCGTACGCGCATTTCCGCACGGAGGTCGTGCGCGGAGAGGTACACGACGGGAACGCGTTCCGGCGCGGCGGAGTTTCCGCGCACGCGGGACTCTTCGCGACGGCGGAGGACGTGTGGAAGCTGGCGCGGTCCTGGCTCGATCCCGCCCGGGGCGACTTCACGCGCGACCGCACGCCGGCCCTGTCGGAAGCGCGAGGCCTCGGCTGGCAGGGGAGCCGGGGAGCGGGGTCGGTCTCGGGAAAAGCCCTTTCCGAACGCGCCTTCGGCCACACGGGTTTCACGGGAACCTCGGTCTGGCTCGATCCGGAGCGGGACCGGATCTTCGTGCTCCTGACGAACCGGATTCACCCGCGCGCGGCGAAGGCGGATTTCAACGAGGTACGCCGCCGTTTTCACGACCTCGCGCGGAATTTCGACAGTTAGGCGGGCGACTCACACGTCGGCTTCGCTTGCTGTGGAATCTGCGCCTGCGGCGCACCGGCGAGCGGCTCGCGCGGATGCGCGCTCGACCGGTCGCCTGATTCCCCCGCTGCGCTACGCCTCCCGCAGCGCAAGGCTCCTCCCTCCCTTCGGTCGGGAGACTCCTCGCGCTGCGAGCGGATGAATCAGATCGGCCTTACCCCCTCTCCCGGCGGGAGATGGGGTGAGGGGCGCCTT
>DATNMZ010000166.1:0-6395 GCA_035602095.1 Thermoanaerobaculia bacterium | reverse complement strand
TCGCGACCAGGCGCGCGCGCGGGGGCGGCCCTTGCGGGCCGCCGGGCGGGGACGGGGCCCCCCCGCCCCTACGGCCGTCGAGGCTTTAGCGAAGGGCGGAGGCGGACTGTCGCCCGCCGCCCCATCTCCAGATCCGCGTTCCCCGGGGAAAGAGGCTCCGGGCGCACCCCGTTCGATCCGCGATCGCGAGGACCCGCGCCGGGCGAAGAACAGACCACTGGACGCCCGCCCTCGAGAGAGACGCGAGTTGTGCGCCGGAGAGCCGCACCTTGCCGACGTGCTCGACGATCCAGTGCCGGGCGGGGGAGGCGAGCGCCGCGCGGGCCCGCGCCGGAGTGATCGCGCCTTCCAGGAGGAGCGCCGAGACAGGCTCGTGCGGATGAGGGTCCGGCCGTTTCTCGCGGCGGCGCTCCGGAAGATCCGTGAGCACTCCCGCGATGGCCGCGTACAGATCCTGGGGTGCGGGCTTCCAGAGGATGCGCGCGCGCGCCGCTTCGAGGAAACGGCGGTCGGACGCGCGGTTTGCCCCGGCCGGCGCCAGGATCGCGGGAAGCGGCACTCCCCGCCGGGCTCGGTATTGCGCCAGCGAGAGCGGCAGGAGCCGGGCGGACGGAAATTCGGGGGCCAGCGCGGCGGCCGCCGAGCGCGCGGAGGCGGGCGTTGCCGACACCACCGCGACGTCTCCCCGCACCTGCTTCCATCTCACGGGACGGTTCTACCGCGCTTTGCCGCCGGAGGGGAAATCGGGCTATCTCCCGGAGTCCACTGCGGGTAAGATTCCCGCCTCAAAGAGGGATCGCCGACCGAACCGATGCCGGTTTATCAGTTTTCCTTGCTCATTCAGGCGGCAGGGACGGTCCTGCTGTTCCTGCTCTTTCTTCTTCTCTACCAGAAGATCCGCCGCCGCGCGTTCCTCGACTGGATCGCTTCGTGGGCTTTTCTGCTCTGCGGTCTGGCTCTCCAGATCGCGCTTCCGTACGTCGCGGAGACCCGCTCCCTCATCTTCCTCCTCCACATCTCGCTGCTGTCGCATGTCCTCTTCCTCCTCCGGGGCGTCCGCCGCTTCCGGGACGAGCGCGCGGGAAAGAGCGCGTACGAGCTCCTCTGGCTCCTGCCCGTCATCGCGATCGCCTGGTGGACGGCCGTCGAAACGGGCACCCCCTCGGGCCATTCTCCCGCGATCTCTCTCGTGCTCGCGGCGGCCTACGTGACGGCCGCGATCTCGTTCACGATCACCTCCGGCTCCCCCGCGGGGAGGGTCCTGCTCTCGACGTCGTTTCTCCTGTGGGGAGTGGTCCAGGCGGTCATCGGCTTCGCGTATCTGCGTTTCAAGGATCCCGCGACGATGCCGGGCCTGCTCCAGTATGGCAACTTCGCCGCCATGCTCCTGGAAATGATGATCGCCGTCGGGATCATCATCCTTCTCTTCGAGGCGAGTCAGGCGCGGCTGGCTTCCGAGATGGAACAGCTCCTCCACTCCGACCAGCAGCTGAAGGAAATGGGCGTCCGGGACCCTCTGACGGGGCTCTACAACCGCCACCATTTCAACGATGCGATCAAGCGCGAGCTCGCAAACGTGCGGCGATACGGCATCGCGCTGTCCGTTCTCCTCGCCGACGTCGACCGGTTCAAGGAGATCAACGACTTGAAAGGTCACCAGGTCGGGGACGACGTTCTCAAGTTCGTCGCCAATTACCTGACTTCGTGCGTGCGCGAATCCGACTTCGTGTTTCGCTGGGGAGGAGACGAGTTCCTGATTCTTCTTCCCCGAACGGACGAAGGCTCCGCGGCTCAAAAGGCCGACGAGCTCGCGAGACTGCTGCCGGCGATTCCGGGAGTCGAGCAGGTCCAGCCGTCCCTCTCCGTCGGATGGGCGACGCATCGCATGGATGCCGAGTTCCCGACCACGCTCGCTCAGGCGGACGCGCGGATGTACGAGATGAAGGTCAGCGGGAAGAAAGCGCGAGACAGCCGAGAGCGGGATCCCCTGCGGCCCGCATGAGCCTGTAGACCTCGCGCGCCGGCAAGCCCATCACGTTCGTGTAGGAGCCGGAGATGGCCTCGACGAATCGGGCGCCGAGCCCCTGCACGCCGTAGGCGCCCGCCTTGTCGAGCGGCTCGCCGGTTGCGACGTACCAGTCGATTTCCTCGTCCGACAGGGCAGAAAACTGGACCGTGCTCCACGCGATCGAGGTCCAGGTCGAGGCGTCCCGCTGGAGGTGGATGGCGGTCACGACCCGGTGCCTCCGCCCCGCGAGGCTCCGGAGCATCGTCTTCGCCTCGCCCGGGTCGCGGGGCTTGCCCAGGATCTCGCCGCCGGAGAACACGAGCGTGTCGGCGGCGAGGACCCACGCTCCGGGCCGGCGGCGGACGACCTCCGCGGCCTTCGCGGCGGCGATGCGGGTGGCGGCGGTTTCGGCAGCTTCCCCGGGGAGCAGGTCCTCCGGGACTCCCGGCGGGTCCACGGTGAAGGCGATGCCGAGCTCGGTCAGAATCTGCGCGCGGCGGGGCGACCCGGAAGCGAGGACGAGCATCGGGCGAAGGGTACAGGAGGAAGAGGGTCGAGGATTTCCGCAGTCCGCGCTGCGGCCTTACCAGCAGGCTGCTGAAAAGGGATGCGGACGTCGTGTCCGGCCTTTTGCAGTGCGCCAGGCAAGGCGACTTCCGTGCAAGAGCTGACTCCGGTCCTTTACAGCACCCTGCTGCCGGACGCTACGGGTAGTACCCGCTGATCGTCCTCGCCTGCAGAGAGGAGGGCTCGACCTTCACCTCGACTTTGTGCCACTGGTCCTTCCCGGCGAGGTTGGTCGAGTAGTAGGTGAGCAGGTACTGGCTGCGCAGCTCCTCGTTGATCTGGCGGTAGATGGCGTCCAGGTGCTTCGCCGAGTCGATGTAGAAGGTCTGACCCCCGGTGGCGTTTGCGAGCTTGTTCAGCTTGTACTTGACCTCGAGGTCGGTTCCCGAGATTCGAAGCCCGATCCCGTAGATCGCGATGCCCGCCTTGCGGACGTACTCGAGCGTCGTGTCGTAGGCAAACTTGGAGGCCGTGTCCTTGCCGTCCGTCACGAGAATGAGGGCCTTCTTCCCCTTTACCCCGGTGAACTGATACAGGCCGAAGACGATCGCGTCATAGAGCGCGGTGGACCCTTCCGCGCGCAGGCCCGCCATGGAACGGTAGAGCTTGTCTTTGCGATTCGTGAGCTTGCTCAGGATGTAGGGCTCGTTGTCGAAGGACACGGTGAACGCCCGGTCCTTCGGCCCGATCGAGTAGTCGAGGAAGGAAATCGCCGCCTGCTCGGCGTCCGGCAGCGACTCGAGCATCGAGGCGGACGTGTCGATCATGACTCCGAGCGACAGGGTCAGGTTCTTCACGTACTCGAAGCTCTCGACTTTCTGGATCGCGCCATCTTCGAAGACCTTGAAGTTGCTCGCCTGGAGGCCGGAAACGGGCCGGCCCTTGTCCGTCACGGAGGTATACAGCTCGACGGCGTCCACCGAGATCTCGGAGATGTAGGCGGGCGCGTTGACGTAGCGGAGATCCTCGGCCACGCTTCCGTCGTCGAGGGTCCCCACGATGCGTACGTAGCCGAGGCTCTTCGAGTCCCGGATGTTCACCGTCTGCTCGAAGGGCGCCTGGTAGAGAGTCGCGACCCGCGACTCGTTCGAATAGAACTCGATCTTCTGGAGCGCCTTGCCTTCCGGGACCGCGACGGCGGCGACGACGCGCACGGGCCCCGCCACCTTCGCTCCCTTCTCGGGGGAGAGGATACGGACCTTGAAAACTTCCCGTCCCTCGTTGACGGTGTACTCGTCTTCCCCGACCGCGCGGCCGCTCTCTCCGTAGGCGACCACGCGGACCGTCTGCTTGCGCGGAAGGGGGCCGAGGTTCAAGTCGGCCTGAAACGGCGCCCGCGTCTTCGTCAGGACCTTCGAGCCGTTCAGGTAGAAGTCGACGGCCCGGATCCCCTCCGCGACTTTGGTCTCGAACCGCTGCAGTCCGGTGGCGATCTCCTTCGCGATCGGGAGGAGGGAGACCGCCGAGGGACCGAGGCCCGCCTCCCGCGTCTTTTCGATGATCGAGCGGCCCTGCGCCCGCGCGGCCAGCTCGGCCGGGGTCGGCGGGTCCGGCTGTTCCGGGACGACGAGACTCTCCGAGATCCGGCCCTCCGCGCTCTGATTGCCGTCGGAGACCTTGAGGACGAGCTTGTATTCGCCGGGATAGAGATAGCGCCGCACCGTGAGCGGGATCTTGTCCGCGTTCACTTCGCCGGTCGGCACGTCGAATCGATACTTGAAGTTGTCGATCAGCCGGTCGCCCTTGACGACTTCACCGATCACGTCGACGTTGTAGAAGTGCTCTTCCCCGAGGTCCCGGGCCCTCAAGTCCTTCTTGGGGACGAGGAGGGAGAGGTCGACGCCGATCTTGTTCGCCCGCGCCTCCGGGAACCGGACGAGCTTCACGACGCCGAGCGGCGCGGCGCCCGCAGCCATCTCGGTCGTCATGGAGAGGACCTGGTCCACCCCCTCTGTTTCGACGATCGGGGGCTGGAAGAGCTTCGCCGCGCCGGCCATCGACATCGGCCCGGAGCCCAGGACCGCGGTCGTGTAAGCGATCGCCTGCCGCACCGTCCGCCACTCCGTGCACCGCGTGATGTCCACGCGCCGGCCGCCGGGCCCGCCGAACGCTCCCGCGCCGCCCGCCTCGAGCACGTTCTCCCCGTCGATCGGCGTCCAGAGCTTGTAGTCGCCCAGGCCCATGGGCTGGTAGAAGATCAGGTAGACCTTGCTCTTCAAGCTCTCCAGCCGCTCGTAGAACCAGATCTGCAGGGGGACGTAGATGTCCTGGCAGTCGATCGGGACGATCCCGTCCGGCGCGCCGTTCAAGATGAAGACTTTCGAACGATCGTTGTTCAGGTTCCGGAACTGCTCGCGCGCGAGCTGGACGCGGTCCGTGTAGACGCGCTGATAGTCGGTCCGAATCCCCGACGAGTCGATCGACCGCCGCCGCCAGAAAGACTCAATGAACCGGTCCTTCTGGTAGCTGTCGGCGATCTGGAGGAAGACCTCCCGCTCGTCCTTCGTGATGATGAGGTCGACGAGCTGGAGAAAGTCGCGGTACTTCGGCTCGAGCTTCGCCGTCAGGTCCTTGATGTCCTTGCTCGAGAGCTTCCGGCGGGCGGGCGCGGGTAGCGACGCCTTCGCGGTTGTCCCCGCCTGGGCAGAAGAGGCCGTCCCCGCCTGGGCGGAAGAGGCGGGCCCGGCCGGGGCGGAGGGCGCCGTTCCCGACGGCCCTTCGACGCCGATCGGCTTCGCGTCGGGCGTGCCGAGTCCCGCGAAGCGGTCCCGAACCTTCTCCATGCCTTCCATCGAGATCGGCTCCGCGCGCAGCAGGTCCGCGGCCTCCGCCATGCCGCCGACTTCGCTGCCCTGGCGGGAGCGGATCTCGCTCCAGGCCCGGAAGACGTCGCACGCCTGGAGGCAGGTGGCGCCGTAGCACTTGTCCTGGGGCGGCGGGTTGCAGTCGTTCACGAGCTCCGGGAAGCTCTTCCGGCACGAGCCGGGCTGGAAGACGTCGCTGTCGCGGGTCCCGACGGTCCAGAGCTTGCGCGGCGCCATCGGAGTCGGCCGGTAGAAGAACTGCCGCAGGCTGCCCCGTCCCGGGATGTTGTTGTAGGTCCAGATCTCGAGATCCCGGAAGGTCCGCTCGCAGCCGGAGGTCTTGTCAAGGGATCCCGGCTCGCCGAACCGGAGCACCATTCGTCCGGCGTCGCTGCGCCAGCCGTCGTAGGTCGCGTCGACCAGCCCCCGGAGCTCTTCGTAACGGTACCGGTAGCCCGGGCCGAGGGGAGCGGGCAGGCTCGGCCGCTCGCGGCGCGCCCAGAAGTCTTCCTTGAAGATCTCCCTCTGGTGGGGCTCCGTGAGCTCCAGGAACAGCTTCTCTTCTTCGGGCAGGACGATCGGAGCGACGTACTCCGTGATCCACTTGCGCTCCTCGTCCGGGAGCGCGGCCAGCGCGGCCTTCTTCGACACGGGCGCGGCGGACGCTGCCGGGGGCGGCGCGGCGACGGGCGGCGGCGCGCTCTGCGCGGCTCCGAAGGAGGAGAGGGCCAAAAGCGCGACGCTCAGGGCCGATTTCATTGTTCCTCCCGATCTTAACCCTCCTTCCCGCGGCGGCTATTCCTTCAGGGAACTTTTAACGGCGCGTCAATCGGGGCGATAATCGAGAGTGCGGCATTCGACAGGAGAAGGAGGTTTCCCCTCGGGAGTAGCGCCCCGGTGCGGCCCATGATCTATCTCGACAACAACGCCTCCACAAAATTGGATCCCGAAGCCGGCGCCGCCGTGGTCGAATCGCTCGAGCTCTACGGAAACCCCTCTTCCGTCCACGCGGCGGG
>DATNMZ010000165.1:0-3293 GCA_035602095.1 Thermoanaerobaculia bacterium | reverse complement strand
CGCGGAGGAGGAGCGGGACGGCTCACGCGCACGAGCGCGAAGGACGGCGTCGCCTCTCCAGCGTGTCCGGTTTCGTGAGCGGGACGGACCTCGATCGAGGAAGGTTCGGCAAAGCGCGCCGCGACAGGGCGGTCGGCGTCCATTTTCTCGGCAGAGATCGGGTTCGTGGATTCGCCGTCGGTCGCCGGAGCGGAGCGGGATTCGGGGTTCAGAAGCGTGTAGAGGAAGAGAGCGAGGTCCGCGGAAGAGACGGGCGCCGGCATCGCCGCAAGCTGATCCTGGAGCGCGCGGTGGAGCTCGAGGACGGAAATGCGATCGCTCGGGGCGGCAAAGCACTTATTCAGGAGACTCCGGATGCCTTCGGGGATGCGATCCTCCGAGCCGAAGATCGCATCCGAGGCCGACGGCGAGGGCCGCCGGCAGCTCAAGAGCTCGAGCAGCAGGACGCCCGCGGAGTACGAGTCCGAAGTGGGCCCGATCTGGCCGGTGGCGCGGGCTTCCGCGGCGAGGTAGGGAGCGATTTCCCGCGCGAGCCGCCCGACGGAGAGAGTCGGGAGAACGCCTTCCGCCAGTCCGAATCCTCCGAGCCGGATTTCGGCGTCGTTCGAAATCGAGATGAACCCGGGCCAGAGAAGGCCGTGGCGCAGTGGCGCGCCCTCGACGGGCGAGAACCACGCGTGCTTGAGCGCAGCGCAGACGCGCTCGGCGATCAGGAGGGCGAACGGCATCGGCAAAGGTGTGTCGGCCGCGCGAAGCCGGGAGAGCACGACGTCGAGCGTCCAACCGGCGTTCTCGTACCAGGCGTAGTAGGGAGTTCCCTCGGAGATCGCGAGCTCGGCCTGTTGCACGATGGCTTTGTGGGAAAGCCGCGACACGCTCTCTCCGTGGCGGGCGATTGCGGAGAAGATCGCGGGCGGTGACAGCTCGGGGGACTGCAGGATGCGCAGGCGCACGAAGCGGCGCTCGTCGGTGGCGTGCAAGGCGCGATACACCGAGCCGAGGCAGTCCTCGCCGAGCTGGCCGATGAGCAGATGAGAGCCGAGGCGTCGAGGCTGAAAGGATCCGGTAGTCATGGCCTCTCCTCGACCGGAAGGACTCGAGGCAGCCAGGAGAGAGCGGCCGAACCCGCACCGCAGACTCCTTGCCCCGCGAGATTTGGACCGGTGCAAAAGAGATTGTAAGGTCGGAAAGTCGCGTCTTTGGCCGCGAAACCGCACCGGGTAGCGGCAATGGACCTCTCCCCACTACCTCTTGGGGGCGCGGCGTCGCAACCTTCTATTAGGAGGCTGGATCGAGCGACATTTCGGGGTTCGAGTGTCCGCTGCCGTACATCGAGAAATCACCAGATCAAGCATCTCTCCACGCGCACCATCGGATCGCCGGGCTTGCACGCGAACGCGCGCGCGAACTCCGCCATGTTGGAAGCCGCCCCGATGGCGCGGAATCGGCCCAGCGGATGAGGGTTCGTATTCACGATCAGGCGGGCGAACTCCGGGCGGTCGTTCGTCGCCCAGACGCGCGCCCAGTTCAGGAAAAACCGCTGGTCGTCCGTCAGGCCGTCGATCGGCGCGGGCCTCGCCCTGCCTTCGAGGCTCTTCTGATAGGCGCGGTACGCGATCGCCACACCGCCGAGGTCGGCGATGCTCTCGCCCAGAACGAGCTTGCCGTTCAAGTGCAGGTCGCCTTCGAACTTGTACGCGTCGAATTGCTTTTCGACGCACGTCGCCCGGTCCTCGTAGTTCTTGAGGTCCTGGTCGGTCCACCAGTTCTTCAGATTGCCCTGCGCGTCGAACTTGCGGCCGGAGTCGTCGAAGCCATGCGTCATCTCGTGCCCGATCACGGCGCCCATGCCGCCGTAATTCACCGCGTCGTCCGCCCGGGCGTCGAAGAACGGAGGCTGAAGGATGCCGGCCGGGAAAACGATCTCGTTCAAGAGCGGGTTGTAGTAGGCGTTCACTGTCGGAGGGGTCATCCCCCAGTCGGTGCGGTCGACCGGCTTGCCGACCTTGGCCAGGTCGCGCGCCCATTCGAATCGGGTCGCCCGCATCGCATTCAAGACGTACGCGCCGCGGTCGATCTCGAGCGCGGAGTAATCGCGCCACCGGTCCGGGTACCCGATCTTCGGATTGAACGCGTCGAGCTTCGCGAGGGCGGCCTTGCGCGTCTCTTCGCCCATCCAGGGGAGAGTCGCGAGGTCGTCGCGCAGCGCGGCGATCAGGTTTCGGACCATCCGGTCCGCGCGCGCCTTTGCTTCCGGCGGAAAGTTTTCCCGGACGTAGATCTGTCCGAGCGCGAACCCGATCTGCCCGTCGGTCGCGCGGACGCACCGCTTCCATCGGGGAAGGTTCTTCTCCGTCCCTTCGAGGATCCGCTGGTTGAAGTCGAAATCCTCGTCGACGAACTTCGACGAGAGAGCGGGCGCGGCGGTCGACAGGAGCTGCCAGCGCAGGTAGGTCTTCCAGTCGGAAAGGGGCACGGCGGCGAGCTGCTTGTCGAGCGCCTGGAAGAACTTCGGCTGCTGGATGTTCAACGCGGAGAGGGCGGGCGGAGCCTCGATGTCGCGGAAGTACGCCGTCCAGTTGAAGTTTGGAGTGAGCGACTTGAGCTCCGGCGGTTCCATCCGATTGTAGGTCGCGTCGGGGTCGCGCAGCTCGACGTTGGTCATGGAGGCTTCCGCGAGCTTCGTCTCGATCGCCATCACCGTCGCGGCATCCGCGGCGGCGCGCGCGGCGTTTTCCCCCAGGAGCCGAAACATCTTCACGACGTGAGCGACGTATTGTTCCCGAATCTTCTTCGAGGCGTCGTCCGTCTTCGTGTAGTAGTCGCGGTCGGGCAGCCCGAGCCCGCCCTGAGCCGCCGTGGCGATGACGTCGGTGCTCTTCTTCCGGTCCTGTTCGGAGCCGAATTGGAACAGGGCATTGACGCCCGACGTTTGAAGGCGCGCGACCTCGGTCTGAAGGTCCTGGAGATTCGCAATGCGCGCGATCCGGTCGAGCTCCGGCTGGAGCGGCCGGATGCCCTGCGCCTCGATCGCCGCCTCGTCCATGCAGCTCGCGTAGAAGTCGCCGATTTTCTGCTCGTCGGAGCCCTTCTTCGCGGAGCGATCCTTCGCGGTCCGCTCCAGGATCCGGTGGAGCACCTCGCGATTGCGCTCGGCGAGCTCGTTGAACGTCCCCCAGCTCGAGTATTCGGGGGGGATCGGGTTCTTCTTCAGCCAGCCGCCGTCGGCATAACGATAGAAGTCCTGGCAGGCGGCGGCGGCGCGGTCCAGGTCCGACGGATCGAGGCCGGCG
>DATNMZ010000164.1:0-2033 GCA_035602095.1 Thermoanaerobaculia bacterium | reverse complement strand
GGACCGAACAGGGAGCCCCCATCGTGCGTCACGAAGGCGGTCGCCGTGTGGGAGTACTGGAGCTCGAGCTCGAAGGAACGTGTCACGTTGAACCCGAGCCGTCCACCGTAGGTGACGTGGTCGTCGACGTCGACGTCCGACGTGAAGAGGACGTTGGTTCCTCTGGCGAACTTCCCGCCGAAGAGGTAGCCGCCGAAGGGATTGATCTCGACCACGTTCGGATGCTCTTGAGCGGACGCCGCGGAAATGGAGAACAGGGTGACGGCGAGGCCGAGGAGGGCGATTCGGGTTTTCATCATGGGCCTCCGAAAGGGTCAAGGTTCCGATGGCGCCCCGACGGGGCCGACCCGGCCGATGCAAGCGCGGGGCCGACCGGCCGGAGCCCCTTTACCGGGAAGGCTTTCGAGCTTTGAGATGTTTCTCGATGATCTGTTTCCAGCGCTCCTCGACCTGAGGGGAGAACCCCACCTGATTGTCCAGCAGAGTCCGGTCCGGACCGAGGACGAACGTCGAGGGGATTCCGAGCGCGGTCATCTGGCCGGCATCCTCCGGTGACGCGTAATAGATGGGGAGAGAAATGTTGTAGCGCTTCAGGAAAGGCTGGATCCGCTTCCGGTCGGCATCGATGTTGACCGCGACCACGACGAAGTTGCGGTCGCTGTACCGGTCATACATCCGCTGAACGATCGGAAGCTCCATCCGGCAGGGATTGCACCAGGTGGCCCACACGTTCAAGAGGACCACGTTGCCCTGAAGCTGCGAGAGTCGAATTGTCCCGCCCTCGGCACCGGCGAACTCGAGATCCGGGAAGGCTCGCGGCTGCTGGGCGGCGGCGGTGCCCGCACAGCCGGCCAGGACGATCGCGAGCACGAAGGAGCGCATCCGGATCGCGAGGAGGGAAGGGTGCATCGGACCTCCGAACCGCCCGCGGGGGGGAATTATTTCCCTTATCGGCCGCGGGCGCCCACGCTCCCTTCAGGATAGCCCCTTTTCGGAATCGGAGACGCCTCTCCGGGGAGTGGTTACCGCTCTGCCGCGTGTTCCTCCTCGACCTCCGCGGACGGCACCGAAGGCTGCGTGATAAGAAAGAGCGCCCGATGGGAAGCCGCCTGCCCTCCCTCCTCGCCCGCGTCCTTCGCGGCGGAAGGACCGAATCGGCTCACCGCGGATCGGTGGCCGTCGCCGATGAAGATGGCCGCGCCGTCGCGTCCTGTGGCGATGCGGCGCTTCCCATCTATCTGCGGTCCGCCGCGAAGCCGTTTCAGGCGATGCCGCTCCTCGCCGCCGGCGGCGAGCGAGCGTTCCGGCTCGGGGACGACGAGATCGCTCTGATGTGCGCTTCGCACGGAGGAGAGCCGCGCCACGTCCGGGTCGCGCGGCGGATTCTCCAGCGCGGCGGGTTCCGCGTTTCCGACCTGCGGTGCGGCGCCCATCTGCCGATGCACGAGCCGTCCGCCCGCGCTCTCCTCGGGCGCGGCGAGAAGCCGACGGCGCTGCACAACAACTGTTCCGGCAAGCACGGAGGTCTCCTGCTCGCTTGCCGTCTGCTCGGTTTCGATCCCCGCGGCTACGAGGAGGCGTCGCACCCGCTGCAAGCCATCCTCCTCTCGCGCGTCAGCGAATTCACGGGGGTCTCTCCGGCGTCGATCGGGCTCGCGGTCGACGGGTGCAGCCTTCCCGTCTTCTTCCTTCCCCTCTCCGGGCTGGCGGCGGCGTACGCGCGCCTCCTCTCGGCGCGCCGCGAGGGGCCGACTCCCGATGCGATTCGGAGAAGAATCGTCCGGGCGATGACGGCGAGCCCGGGGATGGTCGCCGGGCGCGAGCGATTCACGACGGATCTCCTCGAAGCGGGCGGCGGCGCCTGGATCGGGAAGGAGGGCGCGGAGGGCATCTACGCGATCGGCCTGCGTGCGGCGCGGAAAGGGGAGAGGGCCCTCGGCATCGCGTACAAGATCGAGGATGGGTCCTCGAGAGCCCGGGATGCCGTGGCGCTCCAGATCCTCGAGCAGCTCGGGCGGCTGTCCCGCGCGGCG
>DATNMZ010000163.1:0-4918 GCA_035602095.1 Thermoanaerobaculia bacterium | reverse complement strand
GTTGGTGCCGTAGGGGCGGCCCTTGCGGCCGCCCGCCCCTGGGGCTGACGGTTGTTGGTCGCTTCCGCTCGCGCTGCGAGCTGATCTCCCGCTTCCCGTCCCACACCTCACGCCTCACGCCTGCTGTAACATCCGGCGCTCCATGGCCCTGATCAAGACTCAGCTCGGGTGGATCGAAGTCATCTGCGGAAGCATGTTCTCCGGCAAGAGCGAAGAGCTCATCCGGCGGCTGCGGCGGGCGATCATCGCGAAACAGAGAGTTCAGATCTTCAAGCCCGCCTTGGACGACCGCTTCTCCGATGCCGAGATCGTCTCCCACAGCGAGATGCGCCTGCCGTCGGTCTCGGTGGGCTCGAGCCGGGAGCTCCTCGAAAAGCTCGACCACCGCACCGAGGTCGTCGGAGTGGATGAGGCGCAGTTCTTCGACGCCGGGCTCGTGGCTGCGTGCCAGCGTATGGCCGATCAGGGCAAGCGCGTCGTCGTCGCCGGACTCGACAAGGACTATCGCGGAAACCCGTTCGAGCCGATCCCCTCGCTCATGGCCGTCGCCGAGGACGTGACGAAGACACTCGCCATTTGCGTCCGGTGCGGATCTCCGGCCAACAACACGCAACGCCTGGTGCAGAGCGAGGAGCGGGTCGTCGTGGGCGCGCAGGGGTTGTATGAGGCGCGCTGCCGCCGCTGCTTCGAGCCGCCGGATCGGGAATAGCTGTCAGCTATCAGCTATCAGCTATCAGCCGGAGACTCGGACGAGTCGAGCCAATCGCTCAAAGTTAGAACACTGGAGCTGGCTCGAAAACGCGATTCGAATCAATTCGCCAATGTTTCCGGCCCGGATCGGAGATTTCCGAAGAGGCGGCGGAAAACCTTGTCGAAATTCCTGTGGAAAGCGGGGAAAAATAACCAGAAGGAGCGGTCGTCGCGCGGATTGCACCGAGTCCTGTGCGAATCGGCAAGCCGTTACGCGTCAGAGATTTGGGAAGTCACGCTGGAATCTCGCCGCGGGTGGGACGCCTCGCCGGAGGGTCGCGGAGCGTTTTCCACACGAGCAACCGCCTTTGGACGTTGAACTTACCTCGCCTTAACTGTCCGCCCGGTATTCTCCATACACGGATTTCAGGGTCGAAACGACCTCGCCCAGAGTGGCTCCGGCGGTGACAGCGTCGAGGATCGGCGGCATGAGGTTCCGGTCGTCCCCGCACTCCACACGCAGTCTCGCGAGGCTCGCGCGGGTCGACTCCGAGTCGCGTCGCGCGCGGAAGGCGGCGAGCCGTTCCACCTGGTCTTTCTCGACGGACGGGTCGATCGACATCAACGGAGGACGAACGTCGCCCTCCTCCCGAAAAGCGTTGACGCCGACGATCGTCCGGCGGCCGTCCTCCACCTCTTTCTGCGCCGCATAGGCGGCTTCCTCGATCTCCCGGGCGAGGAACCCCTGCTCGATCGCCGCCACGGCGCCCCCGAGCGCGTCGATCTTCCGGAGCAACTCTCGCGCGCGACTGCGTATCTCCTCGGTCCAGGCCTCGACGAGGAAGGAGCCTCCGAGCGGGTCGGCCACATCCGCCGCCCCCGATTCGTACGCGATGACCTGCTGCGTCCGCAGCGCGAGGCGAGCCGAGGCCTCGGTCGGGAGCGCCAGCGCCTCGTCCGCGGCGTTCGTGTGGAGAGACTGCGTGCCGCCGAGCACCGCCGCCAGGGCCTGGAAAGCGACGCGGACGGCGTTGACGTCCGTCTGCTGCGCGGTCAGGGTGGACCCCGCTGTTTGCGCGTGGAACCTGAGACGCCAGGAGCGCGGGTCTTTGGCTCCGAACCGGTCGCGCGCGATCTCCGCCCACAGCGACCGCGCGGCGCGGAATTTCGCGACCTCCTCGAAGAAATTCGAATGCGCGTTGAAGAAGAAGGAGATTCGGGGCGCGAACTCATCCACCGAGAGTCCGCGAGCGAGCGCCGCCTCGACGTAGGCGATCGCATTTCCGAGCGTGAAGGCGACTTCCTGCACGGCGGTCGAGCCCGCCTCGCGGATGTGGTATCCCGAGACGGAGATCGTGTTCCATCGCGGAACCTCCCGCCCGCAGAACTCGAAGATGTCCGTCGTGAGCTTCAAGGACGCGCGCGGCGGAAAGATGTAGGTGCCGCGGGCGACGTACTCCTTCAAGAGGTCGTTCTGAACGGTGCCGGAGAGAGCGTCCCATCGCAGGCCCCGCTCCCGCGCCACCGCGAGAAAAAAGGCGAGGAGGATCGAAGCCGTGGAGTTGATCGTCATGGAGATCGAGACTCGATCCAGGGGGAGTCCCTCGGTCAAGAGACGCATGTCGTCCAGGGTCGCGATCGCGACGCCGGCGCGGCCGACCTCTCCCCGCGCCACCGGATCGTCCGAGTCGTATCCCATCTGCGTCGGCAGGTCGAAGGCCACCGACAAACCCGTCTGCCCCTGCTCCAGGAGATAGCGGTATCGCCGGTTCGACTCGCGCGCCGAACCGAAGCCGGCATACTGCCGCATCGTCCAGAAGCGCGACCGGTACATCTCGCGCGAGATTCCCCGGGTGAACGGAAACTCGCCGGGCGCGGGCTCGCCGTAGAAGGGAGCGATCGGGATTCCGGAGCTCGTCGCTTCCGGGGGGGCGGGGCGGGCCGGCTCCTCGCGGACGCGAAGCTTTTCCTTCACGCGAAGATTCTGGCACACGGGCGGATTGGAGCGCGCACCGCGCTTCCTCCTTCCGATTCCTGCTCGCTTCCCGTACAATACGTGTTTCTGACCAACGACTTGCGCGGGCGGCTGGAGGTCTTCGGCTTCGCTGACCTCCTGCAATGGATGGAGCTGAACCGTCGCTCCGGGCGGCTGACGCTCGCGCAGGGACGGGACCGTCGGATCCTCGACTGGCGCGACGGGGAAATCGCGTACGTCTCCGGGACGATCCCGCGCCACCGGCTGGGGGTCCACCTCTTGAGAAGCGGCGCGCTGCCGGCCGCGACCCTGTACGAGCTGCTCGCGCGCAACTTCACGAGCGACAAGAACCTGACGCGCCTGATCCTGGAGGGCGGCCACGACACCCACGACGGCCTGTCGCTGCGGGTGGAGGAGCTCGCCCGCCGCCTGCTCTTCGAGATGTTCGGGTGGAGCGAGGCGGAGTTCGAGTACGATCCGGACTATCGCGTTCAGCCTTTTCTCCGTATCGGACTGACTCTGCGCGGGCAGGCGCTCGCCTTCCAGGGTGTCAAGAACCTGGACGACTCGGAGCGGCGCCGCGGGCGCCGCAAGAAGGAGGACGCCGAGACCTGGGACTCCCCCTTCGAGCCCCAGGAGACGCAGGATCGCTTCTGGGACCTCCTGGAGCGCACCGAGGGCAGCATCGTCCCCGAGGAAGCCCACAAGCTGTCCCGCGCCTTCCGCGACTTCGCCGACCGGGTGCGCGAGCTCGCGGAGCGAACGGCCGCGATGCGGCCGGTCTTCGAGGACACGGCCGGGTTGCTCCGGGAGCTCTTGAAGAAAGCTCCGCTCGATCCCGCCGCGGTGGTTCCCGTGGCGGCGCTGGACCCCTGGCTCACCCTCGATCTCCTGATCCTGGCCAACGCTCTCTCGGTCGATCGCGACAACGCGGTCGGGACCGTCCCGGACGCGATCGAGCGCCTCGGCGCGAGCGCGGTGACGGTGCTCGTGGATCGCCTGGTAGCGCCCGACTTCCATCGCATTCCGGACTCGGACGGGGCGGCGCGCGCGCTGCGGCGGGCCAGTGTCGCCGCCGCGATCGCCGCAGGCCGCTACGCGGAACGGTACGGCACGACGCGCGAGCGCGGGTACACGCTCGGCCTTCTCCACACGGTGTGCTACGGCGAGATTCTCGAGCTCTTTCGCACGCTCGAATTCCCGGCGGGTCCGTTTCGCGCGGCCGTCCTCGACGCCTACCGCATGCCGCTCGGCGTACGGCTCGCGGAGGCCTGGAGCCTCCCGCCCGATTTCCAGTCCGTCATCTCGGACGACGGGGCCGATCCGAGCGAGGCGGCGTCCCTCGTGCGGACGGCGCGCGCCACGGTCCCCGGCTGCGCGATCGGGGCCCTCGCCCGCGAGCGCGTCGATCCTCTCTTGACCGAAGAGATCGGGGCCGAAGTCAACATGGTCTTCCAGTTCCTGGGCCTGCCCCCGATCGAGGCAAAGAAGGTCTCGAAGCAGAAACGCTAGGAGCCGAAGGCCTGCGGCCTTCGGCGTCATCAGTTCTCAGTTCTCAGTTCCGGACCGATAACTGAACTGACAGCTGACAACCACTGCCACCTGTCACCTACGACCTTATTCAATGTGCACATCCGCCCGCGCCGTTCCCATCCTTCCGGTCTCGCGGTCGCGGACGTTGACGACGACTCGCGCGTTGCCCTTGCGGATCTCGAGATTCACCGTGTAACGGAGAGGCGCGTTCGAGGGCGCGTCGGGAGGCAGTGTGAAGGTCGTCTCCTCCCGGTTGATGTCGCTCATTCGTCCGGCGTCGTCCATCACCCCGACGTAGACATCCGCGACGGCGCGGCGGCTGTCGCCGCTCGGGAGAAAGGTCAGGGACGAAGCGGGAACGGTCACCGCGATCGGCAGCGCGTAATACTTCTTCCCCTTCGTCGGAAGAGCCGTCGAGAGGGTCACGGGGATCCCGCGATATTGAATGTTCGAGCGCAGCGCCGCCTGAGCGACGTCTCCGCCCCGCTCGGCCGGAGTCCGCGCGGCGAAGCTGCGGCGGGCCCGCACCGTCACTCCCGGGCGCGCGACCGTGACCCGCACGCTCCGGAAGCCGACGCCGGGCATGTTCGAGAGGTTCACCCCGACCGAGTAGTAGGTGGACGCGTCCTGATAGATCCTCCCGAGCCCGCTCGAGAGCGCATTCGTGTTCAAGAGGGCGAGACCGCCCGTCTCGGCAGCCAGCTCCTGCAGGCCCGCCTG
>DATNMZ010000162.1:0-10407 GCA_035602095.1 Thermoanaerobaculia bacterium | reverse complement strand
CCGCCGGTCGGGATAGTGCGACACGAACGCCATCGCCGTGCCCGAGGCCTTTCGCTCGCACGCCGCGTGGTCGAGAAGGAAGGCGTCGAAATCGTCGAGCACCGCCTGGAGCCACGCGGGAGCGCTCGAGGTGAGAAGGCGCATCGGGCGGAGGGTAGCAGAGGGGCCGCCGGCGGATCCCGTAGACTTCCGAGAGCATGAGGCGTCTCTCCGGACAGCACATCGCTCCGGGACGGAACGCGCTTCTCGCCGCCGCGAGCCTCGTTTCGGTGGCGATCGCCGGCGCGTCCGCCGCGAGCCGCCCCGAGCCGTTCGACCTGCTTGTTCGGGGAGCCCGGATCGTGGATGGCAGCGGAGGAGCCTGGTACCGCGCGGACGTCGGTGTGTCCGGCGGCCGCATCGCCGCGATCGGGTCTCTCTCCGGCGCCGCCGCGGCGCGGACGGTCGACGCGGAGGACCGGGTGCTCGCGCCGGGATTCATCGACATTCACACGCACGTCGAAAGCAACCTGCCGGCGCGTCCCGACGCGGAGAACCTGATCGCGGACGGGGTCACGACCGTCGTCACGGGCAACTGCGGCGCCTCGGAGCTCTCGGTCGCGGAATGGCTCGACGGCCTCGAACGCAACGGGACGGCCGTGAACGTGGCGACGCTCGTCGGCCACAACGCGATCCGCGCCGACGTGATGGGCTATGCGGACCGGGCGCCGGACAGCGGCGAGCTCGCGCGCATGGAGGCGCTGGTCGAGCGGGCGATGCGCGAAGGAGCATTCGGCTTCTCGACGGGTCTCATCTATTCTCCGGGCACGTTCGCGAAGCCCGACGAGATCGTGGCCCTGGCCCGCGTCGCGGCCCGCTCAGGCGGGATCTATGCGACCCACATGCGGTCCGAAAACGACCGGGTGTTTGCCGCGATCGAGGAGGCGCTCGCCGTCGCGCGCGCGGCGTCCGTCCCCCTCCAGATCTCGCACTACAAGGTGACGGCAAGGCGCCTCTGGGGCTCGAGCCCGAAGATGCTCGCGATTCTCGAGGCCGCCCGGCGGGAGGGCCTGGACGTTACCGTGGACCAGTATCCGTACACGGCATCCTCGAGCGGGCTCGAGGTGCTCCTGCCGGACCGCGTCCTCCAGGCGCCGGAATCCGTTCGCCATGCGCTCGTCCGGCGCCTCACGGATTCCCGAGAGCGCGCGGCGATCGCACGCGAGATGCTGCGCCGGCTTCGCGACGATCTCGGGCGCGATCACCTCGACTACGCCGTGGTCGCGTCCGCCGCGTGGCGGCCCGCTCTCGAAGGAAAGAACCTGCGAGTCGTCAACTCCGAGATGGGCCGTCCCGACGAGATCGGAAGCGAGATCGAGACCGTGCTCGACCTCTGCCGGGAGGGCGCCGCCTCCGGCCGGGGGAACGTGTGCGGGACGCAGATGGTGTACCACACGATGGACGAGCAGGACGTGGAGCGCATTTTTGCGCACCCGCTGGCAATGGTCGCACGCGACGGCGGCGTCGCGGCCGCGGGTTGGGGGATCCCGCATCCAAGAAGCTACGGCAGCTCCGCCCGGGTGCTCGCCCGTTTCGTGCGGGAGAGAGGTCTCGTCTCGCTGGAGGAGGCGGTCCGAAAGATGACCTCGCTTCCGGCCGCGCGCTTGCGTCTGGCCGACCGCGGTCTCGTCAAGGAAGGTTTCCGCGCGGATCTCGTGCTCTTCGATCCCGAGACGGTCGAGGACCTCTCGCGCTTCGAAGATCCCCATCGCCTCTCCCGGGGATTCGATCTCGTCGTCGTCAACGGCGCGATCGTGCGAGAGGAAGGCCAGGCGACGTGCGAGCGGCCGGGGATGGCGCTGAAGAGGAAGTTCTCAGTTTTCAGTTCTCAGTTTTCAGTTCTGCTCTCCAGCCCGCGACAACTGACAACTGACAACTGACAACTGACAACTGACACCTGTCACCTGTCACCTGTCACCTACCCATTCCCGGTACAGCGCCTCGACCTTCTCCTCGAGCTCGCCCGGCGTTCCGTCGTTGACGATCACGTGGGAGACGCGGTCGAACGCCCGCGAGGGCTCGATCTGGGTCGCAATGCGCCGGCGGGCGTCCTCGGCCTGCCCGCCCTTCTCTTCCCAGCGGCGCACCCGCTCTGCCTCCGGTGCGATCACCAGCACGACCCGGTCATAACGGGATTCGGTCTTCGCCTCGAGGAGCTGAGACGCTTCCGCGACGGCGACGGGAGCACCGGCCTTCTCCGCCTCCTCGAAGCGCCGCTCGATCTCGAGTCCGACCAGGGGGTGAACGCGAGCCTCCAGGGCGTGGCGCGCCGCCGGGTCCGCGAAGACGCGCTCCGCGACCCGGCCGCGATCGACCCTTCCGCGAGCGTCGACGACGGATTCCCCGAACAGGTCGAAGGCCGCGGCGGCGCCTTTCGCTCCCGGCTCGTAGAGGTCCCGGACGATCGCATCCGCGTCGAAAACGACGGCGCCTCTCCGGGAAAGAAGCCGCCCGACCGTCGATTTGCCGGACGCGAGGCCGCCCGTCAGGCCGATCCGGAGCACCGGCGGGCCGTCTAGCGCTGCGGCAGAGCGCGCACGACCTCGCCGCCCTTCATGACGAACTCGACGTGCTTCAAGACCGCGACGTCCTTCAACGGGTCCCCGGAGACGGCGATGAGGTCCGCGAAGGCTCCCTTCTCCACGACTCCGATCTTGCCGGAGAGACCGAGCAGGTCGGCGGCCGCGGTCGTCGCGCTCCGAATCGCCTCGAGCGGAGTCATTCCGGCCGCCACCTCGAGCTCGAACTCGCGAGCCTGCGGAATTTCCGTCCACGGGAATCCGCCGGCGTCCGTCCCAAAAACGATCTTGACGCCGGCGCGCCGGCAGTTCTCGAAGGAGCGGCGGTGGATCCTGGGCAACTCCGCGCAGATCTCGCAGCCTTCGGCCGCACGCGGGCCGGCCACGTATTCGGCGACGGTCAGAGTCGGAGACAGCGCGATTCCCTTGCGCGCCATCTCGGCCGCCATCTCCGGCCGGATGGAATCGCCGTGCTCGATCGAATCGACGCCGGCGGAGACGGCAAGCCGCAACCCTGTGTCGGACCGCGCGTGCGCGGCGACCTTGACCCGATGCGCGTGAGCCTCCGAGACGACCGCTTCGATCTCCTCCTTCGTCCAGTTGGGAGGGGAGTCGACCCAGCCGTCGTCGGTCAGGCGGAGGCCGCCCGTGTTCGCGTAGATCTTCACCCAATCCGTCCCATAGGAGAGCTGCTCGCGAACGGCGCGCCGGCAACCACCGGAGCCGTCGCAGACCTGGACGCCGGCGGGGAACTTCCAGTCCGGGCGGAAGTGGAGGATCGGGTAGCTCCCTGTCGTCGAGAGGGCCGGCCCGACCACTTTCATCCGCGGTCCCGGAATCACCCCTTCGTTCACCGCGTCCCGCAAGGCGACGTCGCTGTAGCCGGCGCCCTCCGTCTCGAGGTCTCGAATCGTCGTGAAGCCGTGCTCGAGCGCGATCTTCAACGCCCGCACGGCGCGCGCGACGCGATGGGCCGGGTACTCCTGGAGAATCTGCTGCGTGTATTCCGCCGCGGTGGCGTCTCCTTGCAGGAGGACGTGGGTGTGCGCATCGACCAGACCGGGCAGAAGGGTCCGGTCGCCCAGCTCGATCACCGGAACGCCCTCGGGAGCGCTCCCTCCGACGCTCTCGACACGATCTCCGACGACGAGGATGACCGGCCGCTCGACATACCGGCCCGCCCGCACGTCCAGGAGCCGCGCCGCTCGGACCGCGACCCGGCGAACCGGAGCGGGGGAGTCGCCGCGCGCGGGGAGCGCGGCGAGCGCGATCCCGGCTCCGGACAGAGCGAGAGCGAGAGCGAGGCGGAGAGTCTTCATGGCGCTTTCTCCTCGTCGAATGGGGAGGGAGAAGGATACGCCACGCGGGCCCGCCGCGTCGGAACTACCTTCGGAGGTGCGCGAACTCTCCCGTGTCCGCCTCTTCGAAGCTCCGGAAGATTCCCTTTGCGTGGCGCAGGCCCCGCGCGTAGCCGCGCCGGAACGCCGGCTCGTCACTCACTCCGGGGAAAAGCCTCGCGAGATCGCGGCGCGCCTCTTCGAAGGTTCTTTGCCGGCGTTGAGGATGCAGCGCCGCCTCGAAGCCGCGCCGGTAGGTAGGCTCGTCGCTGGAAAACGGCTTGCCGTCCCGCTCGTACTCCGCCGCTTCCGCGTCTCGCAACCCCACCCACCAGGCCTCGCGGGCGGCGTCGATCGTCTCGGCGCCCGCGGCGTCGAGCTCTCTGCGGGCCGCCTTCGCCGCCTGGGCGTCGTCCACGAGCGCGAAGACGACGGAGTGTCCCTTCCGGAGGGCCTCCTCGTAGAGGTAGATCTCGTCTTTCGGAAGTCCATCCGACATGGCGTTCTCGAGGGCGCCCCCCGCCGCAGCCCCTCCGGCCGCGCCGCCCAGGCCGAGGAGCGCCGCCGCCGCAAGACCGACGGCGGCCACGGGGCCGATACCCGGAACGAGAAGCGTCGCGGCGGCGGCGCCGAGCCCCATCCCGGCGGTGGCGCCGGCGACGCCTCCCACGACGCCGCCGATCGCCTTCCCCATCCCCGGCTGTTCGGTCTCGGAGGTCGCGACCCGGAGGGCCGCGGAGCCCTCGCGATCTGCCGGCGTCAGGAGATTCACACGTTCGGACGGGATGCCGGACCGGCGCAGCGCTTGCGCCGCTTTCTGCGCGCCCTGCGAGTCCCGGAAGATCCCGACGACGGATTCCATCAGAGCTCTCCTTCCTCCTCGACGCGGCGGCCGGACTCTTCCGACGACATGCGCTGCGATGGACGGCGGGCCGACCCCTCGCCCGGGACTCCGGCCCTCGGCGCGGATGCGCTCGGGCTCGAGAACTCTTCGGAGCCTTCGGCGCCTTCCGCTGCCAGGCCCGCGAAGGCGGAACGAACCTCGGCGGCGACCCCTTTTGCTCGATTGCCGATGTCGCGGGAGCGTCGGGCGACGGCGTCCCCCGTCTTGTTCGCGAGCGAAAGGGCTTTGTCCCGAGCGATCGCGCGCCGGGCGCGGCCGCGTTCCGGGTCGAGCAAGTACATCAGGCCGGCTCCGATTCCGATCCCCGAGAGCAAGGCGGCGGCTCTTCCGCCCGATTTTTTCTGTACGAAAAGACCCATAGTTCACCCCCAATGAAAGGCAATTAAGAGAGCAAGAAATGAGCCACAGGTCAAGAGCCGTTCGCGGCCCGCGATCGCCGGTCGGTGCCGTAGGGCGGCCCTTGCGGCCACCCGGAGCTCTCGTCCTCTGCGCGTTGCCGGGACTAGGAGCGCCCGTGAATTCTGCGCGAGACGAGCTCGTCGATCGAGACGCTTCGGTCGCGCGACTGGACCTGGCGGACGAAGTCGATCGTGACGCCGTGGATGCGCATCGCGACGAGGTCTTCGACGGGCACGTCGCGGTAACCGAGTCCCTGAAGCTCCCGGACGAAGTCCGGACTGACCCCGTGGATGCGCATCGCCACGAGATCCTCCGCGGAGACGCTTCGATATCCGAGAGCCTGGAAAGCCCGCACATACTCGGCCGAAACCCCGTGGATGCGCATCGCGATGAGCTGCTGCGCCGGAACCCGCTCATAGCCGAGGCTCCGGAGCTCCCGCACGAACTCCGGGGTGACGCCATGGATCTGCATGGCGACGAGCGTCTCGGCCGGGATCCGCTCGTAACCCTGGGACGCCAGCTCCCGGATCCGGGTGGGCGTGACTCCATGGATTCGGAACGCGATCGCCTGGTCGACCGGAAGATTCGTGTACCCGAGAGCCTTGAGCTCGCGCACGAATTCGGGAGTCGCGCCGTGGATTCGCATCGCGATCAGCTTGTCTGCCGGAAGATCGGAATAGCCGAGCGCCTGAAGCTCCTGGATGAAGGCGCGGCTCACGTCGTGGAGCGCCATGGCGTAGAGCTGGTCCTCCGGCAGGGGGCCGCGGCCCGACGCGCTCCAGGCCCTCTCGAAATCGGGATTGGCCGTGAATCGGAATCGCCCGGATCCGCCGGTGGCGTCGAGATGGCCTTCGAAGTCGAAGGTGCCTGCATCGCGCGGGAGGGAGAATCGCGCCGGGAGCTCTCCCGCTCCGGACGGACGCTGCAGACCGCGGAAGTCCTCCAATCGGAAGGACGAGGAGCTTTCGGAATGGTGGCGCCCGGATCCCCGCCGCGTCGAGAGCTGGACCGCGCCGTCGGCCCGGTCGAAGTCGAGAAACCAGCGGCCCTCGAGTTCCCGGGCCGAAGCACTGCGCGGAGGATCGGGCGCGCCGGCCGCGGTCTCCGCCGGGGCATCCGGCCACATCGCAAAGAGGAGGGCCACGCCGGCCGCGCGCGCGAAACGGAGCGATCGGGACGGGCTCATTTCGATCTCCTTCTTCCTTCGGTGCCGATTTCCACCAGGTCTTCGACCGACAGCCGCGCGCCGGAGTCGCGATTCCAGGCCCGGGCCTGGTCCGGCGTGACGCCGTGGATCCGCAGCGACGTCAGGTCGTCGGGCGAGAGCCGGGTGTATCCGAGCGCGCGGAATGCGGCGACGAACTCGAGCGTGACGCCGTGAATGGAGAGAGACACGGCGTCGTCGGGCGACAGCGGCGCCACCTGGAGCCCCTGCATCCCCCGGACGAAGTCGGGAGTTACCCCATGGATTCGCAACGTGACGGTTTCCTCCGCGGAGAGGGGAACGAAGCCGAGCGCCTTCATTTCCCGGACAAACGGAGCCGTTACGCCGTGGATGCGCAGCGACACGAGCTCCTCGAGATCGAGCCCCGTGACGCCCTCCGCTCGCATCTCTTGGACGTAGCGCGCATCCACTCCATGGATCCGGGCCGAGACGAGCTCTTCGATTCCGGGCTGCGCGAACCCCATGTCGGTCCAGGCCGCGGCATCGGCGGGATCGACGCCGTGAATCCGCAGCGCGACCGCCTGGTCGGCGGTGAGTTCCTTGTATCCCGCCTCGCGAAACCGGCGGAGAGAATCGGCGCTGACGCCATGGATGCGGAGCGCTTCGGCCTGATCGGGCGAGATCCGCGGGAGGCCGGCGGCGGACAGATCCCGGAGCCACGCCGGCGTGACGCCGTGAATGCGGAACGAGATGCACTTCTGCAGGGAGATCCGGCCGAAGACCTTCTGGAATTCGCCGATGTCGGCGGCGGAGACGCCGTGGACCCGGAGCGCCACCAGGTCGTCGGAGCTCGCGCGCGTGTATCCGAGCGCCGTCAGCTCCCGGAGAAACTCCGGCGTGACGCCGTGCATCCGGAACGCGATGAGCTCTTCGGCGGTGAGCCGGTTTCCGACAGCGGGATCCTTCTCGGGCTCGGGAGGGGCGGGTGTGGTCGCCGGCGCGGCAGCCGGGGCGAGGGAGTCCGCGGATTCCTCCGTGTCGTCGGACGCCGCCGGGCTCGCGGGAGAGCTCACCGGCGCCTCGCCGGGTTCCCGGGGGTCCCGTTCCAGACCTTCGGGCTGTGCGGCCAAAACGACCACCGGCGCCGCGGCCGGGCGCGAAGGATCAACGGCGGCTGCGGGGATTCTCGGGGAGGAAGCCACCCGGGGCTCTTCGTCCGCGAGCGCGAGCGTGGACACCCGTGCCGCCGCGCCGAGAAGGAGAACACAGGCGAGGGTGACGGCGCCCGCGGCGCAGCGCGAGCCGCTGTGCGCGGCGCGGTCGGCGTCCGGGAAGAGTCGAGCGATCCGACCCAACAGCGTGCCGCCGTCGGCGGCGAGCGCGAGTGCTCGCTCCCGGCGGACTCCGCGCTTTTCCTCGAGCTCCAGGAGCGCCGCGGCATAGACTCGCGCGTCGCCCGTCGCCGCGACCGCAATGTCGTCGCAGCAGTTTTCTCGTTCCGCGCGAATCCGCCCCGACACCCACCAGACCGCGGGGTGATAAAAAAGCAGAGTCTCCGCGGCGCACTGTGCGAGGTTCACCAGATAGTCATGGCGCCGAAGGTGCGCCAGCTCGTGAGCGAGAAGGGCTTCGATCTGGCTCGGAGAGAAGCCCGTGAGGCCGGAGAGCGGGACCAGCACCACCGGCCGCATCCACCCGAGGGCGGTCGGCACCTCGACCGCCGCGGACTCTAAGAGCCGAACGGGCCGGGAGAGGGCGAGCCGCTTCGTCAGCCGCGCGAACGAGGCTGCAAGAGCGGTCGTGGCCGGGCGGCTGCGTCTCTCCACGAGCCGGACGGCGACGGCCCAGCCGGCGAGAAGGCGGAGGGAGAGAGCGAGGACTCCCGCGAGCCAGGCGGCGAGCAGGACCGGGCGCAGCGTGGCGGCGGATAAACGCAGGGGTCGCCTTCCGGCGGCGGGCAGCTCGCCGCTTCCCGAGGGCGAGAGAGCGTTCGCCGCAAGAGCGGTCGCCCGACCGGAGCCGGACGGCGCCTGGGTCGCCTCGGCGGCGCCGCGGAAGAACGTCGCCGCGGGAAGGGCGACCATGATCATGAGGGCGGCGCAGGCGAGGGCGTATCGGGCGCGCGCTCCGGCTTGCCGGCGGCGGAGCGCGAAGTCCGCGACGGCGAATCCGGCTGCCACCGCCGCTCCCTGCCAGAGAAACTGGTACAGCGCGACGGACAAACTTCGAAAGAAGGGCTGCGCCGCGAGAGCCGTCCAGGCGCTCATCGTCTCTCTCTCGAAGGTTCCTCGAGGAGCTTTCGAATCTTCGCGATCTCTTCGGGCGTAGCGGCCTTCGACGTCAAGGCCTGCATCACGAGTCGGGAGGCGGAGCCGCCGAACGCACGGTCGAGAAGATCTCCCACGAGCTGACGCTCCGTCTCGTGTCGCGCCAGCCGCGCCCGGTAGACGTGCGCCCGCTCCGATTCGTCGCGCTCGACCAGGCCCTTCTCCGTCATGATCTGGAGGAGCTTCAAGACGGTGGTGTAGCCGGCGGACCGGCGCCGTTCCACCGCCTCCTGCACTTGCCGCACTGTGGCCTCTCCCGCGTCCCACAGGGCGCGCAGGATCTCGAGCTCAGCGTCGGTCGGTCGGGGGACGGGCGGCCTCTTCGCGTTTCTCATCGGGTCCTTTGCAGTCGATACGAACAACTTAGTACGAAGTTTTTCGTAGAACAAGCGAAAATTCCGACCGGGGGGCTCCACGGAACCGATGGTGTCGAAGATACAGAGGTCAATATTGGCAGATTGCCTTATTAATTCATGAAATATAGATAAATAACATAACTAAAATAGGCATATAGCATCAAGGCTCAAATTTCGTGGCTCCTCCGCGGCTTCCCCTAGAGCGTCAACGGATCCATTTCTTCGTTCCCTCGCCGCTCCCGGCGCAGTCGCGCGGCTTCGACGGTGTTCTTCAACAGCATGGCAACGGTGAGGGGCCCCACGCCGCCCGGAACGGGGGAGATCCAGCCCGCGACGGGGAAGACGGCATCGAAGTCGACGTCGCCGACCAGGGCGCTGCCCTTCTCCTCGATCGCGCGCCGGACCCGCGCGGATGCGAAGAGGCGGCGCGGCACCTCCTCCGCCTTCGAGATGCGGTTGATTCCGACGTCCACGACGGCCGCGCCCGGGCGAACGTGCTCCGGGCCGACGAAGCCCGGGCAACCGATCGCGGCGATCAGGATCTCCGCCTCCGCGCAGATTTCTTGGAGACGCTGCGTTTTCGAGTGGCAGAGCGTGACCGTGGCGTTCCTCGCCGTGAGCAGCGCGGCGACGGGTTTCCCCACGATGTCGCTGCGGCCGACCACGACCGCGCGCCGGCCTTCGATGGGAACGCCTCCCGCGTCGAGGAGAGCGAGGATGCCCGCCGGCGTGCAGGGCACGAACCGCGGACGGCCCTGGTGCAGCCTCCCGACGTTCTCCGGATGGATCCCGTCCACGTCCTTCCACGGATCGATCGCGTCGAAGACTCTGTACGCGTCGTGACCCGGCTCGAGCGGGAGCTGCACGAGGAGTCCGTCCACTCCCTCGTCCCGATTTCCCCGCTCGACCTCGGCCAAGAGCAGCGACGGAGGGCTTCCCGAGACCAGCCGGACGGTTTCGGCGGTGCACCCGGCTTCCCGCGCCGCCTTCGTCTTGGATGCGACGTAATTCTCCGACGCGGGATCATTTCCGAGGAGAATCACCCGCAAGTGCGGAGGGCGGCCCTGGGCGGATAGCCGCTCGGCGAGGCGGCGGGTCTCTTCTCGCAGTTTCCGCGCGAGGAGAGCGCCGTCCAGGAGGCGCGCGCCGGGCGAAAGATCCGTCACGCCGAAGGATAGTAGCGCCTCCGGCCGGCCGCAGACGCGGGCGTCGGCTCGCGGGGACGGCTGAACGCGACGGGGATCCGCGGCCGAAATCGAGGGCTCGCTTCTTGCAGCCGCGCTCGTAGGCCCGCGTCTGCGGCGCCGATAATTCGTATGCCCAGAGCCCGCTTTCCTGTTCTTGCTGCGCTCCTGGCTGCG
>DATNMZ010000161.1:0-3020 GCA_035602095.1 Thermoanaerobaculia bacterium | reverse complement strand
GACGATCAATTCGACGGCGCCGATCGCGCTGGCGATGTATCTCGCCGTGGCCGAAAAGCACGGCACGCCCTGGGAGAAGGTGGGCGGCACGCTGCAGAACGACATCCTCAAGGAATACATCGCGCAGAAGGAGTACATCTTCCCGCCGCGTCCCTCGATGCGGCTGATTACCGACATCTTCAAGTTCTGCGCGGAGAATGTTCCGAAGTACAACACGATCTCGATCAGCGGCTACCACATCCGCGAAGCGGGCTCCACGGCGCTGCAGGAACTGGCGTTCACGCTTCGCGACGGCATGGAGTACGTCGACTACGGCACGCGCGCGGGCTTGGACGTCGACGAATTTGCGCCCAGGCTGTCGTTCTTCTTCAACTCGCACAATGATTTGTTCGAGGAAGTCGCGAAGTTCCGCGCCGCGCGCCGCGTGTGGGCGAAGGTCATGCGCGACCGGTACGGCGCGAAAGATCCGCGGTCGTGGATGCTCCGCTTCCACACGCAGACGGCGGGCTGCTCGCTAACCGCGCAGCAGCCGTACAACAACGTCGTGCGGACGGCGATTCAAGCGCTCGCGGGAGTGCTCGGCGGGACGAACTCGCTTCACACGAATTCGCTCGACGAGACTCTCGCGCTCCCGACGGACTTCGCCGTGAAGCTCGCGCTGCGGACCCAGCAGGTCATCGCCTACGAATCCGGCGTCGCCAACACGATCGACCCTCTCGGCGGGTCGTACTTCGTCGAGGAGCTGACGACGAACATGGAGCGAGGCTGCTTCGACTACTTCCGCCGGATCGACGCCCTCGGCGGGATGGTCGAGGCGATCGAGGCCGGGTTCCCTCAGAGAGAGATCATGGACGCGGCCTACGCGTACCAGCGCGCGGTGGACGCAAAGCAGAAGATCGTCGTCGGCGTCAACGAGTTCGTCGAAGAGAACGAGGAGCCGATCGAGACCTTGACGATCGACGAGTCCGTGGAAGGGGAGCAGAAGAAGGCGCTCCAGGAGCTGCGCCGCACGCGCGACGGAAAGGCGGTCTCGTCCGCCCTTTCCGTCCTCCGGCAGGCCTGCGCGGACGGCCGGAACGTCATGCCGCCGCTCGTCGAAGCCGTGAAGGCGTATGCCACCGTGGGAGAGATCTCGGACGTCATGCGCGAGGTCTTTGCGACGTACGAGGAACCCGCGGTCTACTAGCCAGGCACGCTTGGAGCCCGGCCGGAGTCGTCCCGGCGGCCCCTGCCTCCCATGAGACAATTCTTTCCATGAGCGAGACGTCGCCCTTCGCCACCATTCACGAGGCCATCGAGGAGCTTCGGAAGGGCAATTTCATCGTCGTGGTGGACGACGAAGACCGCGAGAACGAGGGCGACCTCGTGATCGCGGCCGAGAAGGTGACCCCGCGCGCGATCAACTTCATGGCCCGGGAGGGCCGGGGCTTGATCTGCCTCGCTTTGACGGGGGAGCGCTGCGACGCTCTCGCGCTGCCGCCGATGGTCGAGGACAACACGTCGAACTTCGGGACCGCGTTCACCGTGTCCATCGAGGCGCGCGGCCGGACGACGACCGGGATCTCCGCCGCCGACCGCGCGGTCACCGTGTCCACGGCGATCGACCCGCGCACGAAGCCGTCGGACCTGGCGCGTCCCGGGCACATGTTCCCCCTGCGCGCGCAGGCGGGCGGGGTGTTGAAGCGCGCCGGGCAGACCGAGGCGTCCGTGGATCTCGCCCGGATCGCGGGGCTCGACCCCTCGGCCGTGATCTGCGAGGTCATGAACGAGGACGGCACGATGGCGCGCGTTCCGGACCTCGCCGCGTTCTGCGCGAGGCACTCGATCAAGATGATCACGGTGGCGGATCTCATCCGGCACCGCATGGAGCATGAACGGCTCGTGCAGCGGATCGCCGCGCCGAACCTGCCGACGAGCTTCGGCGAATTCCGGTTGTACGCCTACCGCAGCGACGTCACCCACGAAGAGCACATCGCGCTCGTGCACGGCGAGATCGGGGAAGACGAGCCCGTCCTCGTTCGCGTGCATTCCCAGTGTCTGACCGGCGACGTGTTCGGCTCCTCGCGCTGCGACTGCGGCGCGCAGCTCTCGCTCGCCATGGAGAAGATCGTCGCGGACGGCAAGGGGGTCTTTCTCTACCTGCTCCAGGAGGGGCGCGGGATCGGCCTGGCGAACAAGCTGAAGGCGTACGAGCTCCAGGACCAGGGGCACGACACCGTCTCCGCCAACGAGAAGCTCGGGTTCCCGCCCGACATCCGCAACTACGGCGTGGGCTCGCAGATCCTGCGCGACCTGGGTGTCCGCAAGATCCGGCTGATGACGAACAACCCCTCGAAATACGTCGCGATCCGGGGCTTCGGCCTCGAGATCGTCGAGCGGGTCCCACTCGAGATCGGCCCGACGGAACGGTCCCGGAAGTACCTCGAGGCGAAGAAGAACAAACTGGGGCATTTGTTGAAGATGGTTTGAGACGAGTTGTCAGTTTTCAGTATCAGTTTTCAGTTCGGTGCTCCTGACAGCTTCCCTCCTCCAGGTAAGGAGCCTCCAGGCTTCTGCCACGTCCCCCCGTTCCCGTCTTAGACTGACAACTGAAAACTGACGACTGACAACTTCTTCTTCAAGGAGGATCCTCCATGGCTCCCAGACTCTTCGGCGTCTCGAATCCCGCGGTGCCCGGCGGCAGCCACGGGGTGCGCGTCCTCGTCATCGCAGTCGCGCTCCTGTTTCTGGTTCTGATCGGCAACCCGATCAAGGTGATTCCGGCGGGGCACGTCGGCGTCAAGGACTTCTTCGGCAGGGTCGCCTCCGACGTTCTGACTCCCGGCGCCCACGTGGTCTTCCCGTTCACGCGCGTCGTGAAGTTCTCGATCCAGACGCAGGAGCTCAAGGAGACCGCGGACGTGCCGTCGAAGGAAGGTTTGATCATGGACCTCGAGGCGTCCCTGCTCTACCGGCTCGATCCGGCCCGGGCCTCGCTGATGTACAAGACCGTCGGGCACGACTACACCCACGTGGTCGTC
>DATNMZ010000160.1:0-2775 GCA_035602095.1 Thermoanaerobaculia bacterium | reverse complement strand
CACGAGGCGAAGGGCGACGCGGTGGGCGCGCTCTCGGCGGACCTGCAGGAGCCTCCCGAGCTCCTCCCGGAGCTCGTCGCCGCCTGGCGGCGCGGAGCCGTGGCGGCGTTCGCCGTCCGCCGGAGCCGTCCGGAAGGGTGGGCCTCGCGCGCCGCCGCCGCGCTGTACTACCGCGCTCTCCGCCGGCTCGCGTTCTCCCGGATGCCGTCCGGGGGATTCGACTGCTTCCTGATCGGCCGCCCCGCCGTCGATTTCCTCCTCGAGGCGAACGAGGTCCACACGTCGCTCCCCGGTCTTCTGCTCTGGAGCGGCTTTCCCGCCACGCTCGTCGCCTACGACCGCGTCGCGCGGGAGGAAGGGCGGTCGCGCTGGACCCTCGCCAAGAAGCTCAAGTACTTCGCCGACTCGATCGTGTCCTTCTCCTACGCGCCGCTGCGCTTCATGTCGATCGGCGGCGTCGCGCTCGCGCTGATCGCGTTCGCCTACGCCGCGTTCCTCATCTTTTTCAAGCTCACCCACGGCCAGCCGATCCAGGGCTGGACGACGACGATGGTGGTCCTCGCTTTTCTCTCCGGCGTTCAGCTCCTCTGCCTCGGCGTTCTCGGCGAGTACCTGTGGCGCACGCTCGACGCGGCCCGGGCCCGGAAGGGGTTCTTGGTGAGGGAACGCACCAAGGGGGCCGAAGCCGGGAGACGGGAAACGGGAAACGGGAAACGATAAGAGCCGGGTTCCCCTCCCTTCGTCTGCCGTCTACCGTCTTCCCTCTACCGGCCTATCGCCCAGTACCTCGAGCAACTCGCTCGCGACGCGGTCCACTTCGTCGTCCGTCAGCTCGGGAAACACGGGCAGGGCGAGCACTTCCTTCGCGGCCTTCTCGGATTCGGGCATGTCTCCCTCGCCGTATCCGAGATCCGCGAAACAGTCCTGGAGATGCAGGGGGATCGGATAGAAGACGGCGCTCGCGATTCCTTTCGCGGCGAGCCGCGCCTTCACGCCATCCCGGTCCTCGACGCGCACGACGTACTGGTGGTAGACGTGCCGCCGGCCGGGCGCCTCGGCGGGAAGAACGATGCGGCCGTCCCGCTCCGCGGCGCCCAGCAGATCCCGATAGCGCGCCGCGATCGCGCGGCGGCGCTCCGTCCACACCGTCAGTCGGGGGAGCTTGGCGTTCAAGACTGCCGCCTGCACCGCGTCCATCCGAAAGTTCCCGCCGACACGCTCGTGGCGATAGGTGACCGAAGCGCCGTGGATTCGGAGGTTGCGGACGAGCGCCGCCCCGGCCGGGTCGTTCGTCGTCACCGCGCCCGCGTCTCCGGCGGCCGCGAGGTTCTTGGTCGGGTAGAACGAGAAGGCGGCAAACGCGCCGAAGGTCCCGGCCGCCCGGCCCTTGTCGGTGGCGCCCACGGCCTGGCAGGCGTCCTCGAGGATCGGCAGGCCGCGCCGCGCCGCGATCTCCAGGATGGGGTCCATGTCCGCGCATTGCCCGTAGAGGTGAACCGGCTCGATGACCTTCGTGCGCGGCGTGATCGCCGCCTCGAGCTTCGCGGGGTCGAGGTTGAACGTGACGGGGTCGATATCCACGAAGACGGGACGCGCGCAGAGCCGCGTGACCTCGCCCGCGGAGGCGAAGAAGGTGAAAGGCGAGGTGATCACTTCGTCTCCGGGTCCGACGCCGAGCGCCATGAGCGAGACGAGAAGGGCGTCGGTGCCCGACGTCACGCCGAGCGCGTGGGACACTCCCACCTCCCGCGCGAAAGCGAGCTCGAACTCCTCGTTCGCCGGCCCCATCACGAAACGCCCCGTCGCGAAGACCTCCGCCACCCGACGCGCGATGTCGCTCGAAAGCGGAGCGTCGTACCGCGTCAGGTCGATGATCGGAACGGATCTCTGCGTTGCCATTCGGCGCGAATTCTATCGGGAGCCGCACCGCGGCCGGGCGGTCAGCTCCGGCGCTGGAGGAGGTGCGCGGTGAATCCGTCGTTGGACGCTCCCGGCATCAGCCGCAGCCGGTCTCCTTCGACGAAAGGACGCAGCCCGTCCGGCGCATCGATCGCCGCCCGGCCGAGCCGCGGGTCCCGCGCGAGGACCCGATCCACGACCCGCTCGTTCTCCTCCTCCTCGAGGCTACAGGTCGAGTAGAGCGCGTACCCGCCCGGAGCGAGAAGCGAAGCCGCCGCGAAGAGACCCTGCTCCTGCGCGCGCGACAGCCTCTCGATCGCTTCCGCCGTGACGCGGTAGCGGATCTCGGGGTTCTTGCGCAGCGTCCCCGTCCCGCTGCAAGGCGCGTCGAAGAGGACGCGATCGAATCGCCCGGCGGGCAGCGGCGGAGCGAGAACGTCGCCCGCGACCGGCGCAACTTCCGCGATTTGGAGGCGCGCCCGGGCCTCGCGCACGCGGAGGAGACGCGCGGGGGAGCGGTCGAGCGCCACAGCGCGGCGCGCCCGGCCGAGTGCCACGGCGGCGAACGACTTGCCGCCCGGCGCGGCGGCGAGGTCGACGAGCATTTCTCCCGGAGGCAGAAGAAGCGGCAAGGCCTGCGACGCGGCATCCTGGACGGCGAAGTGCCCCGCCGGAAAGAGAGGCGAGCGGAGCGGATTGCCGGAAAGAACGACGAGCGCGAGCGGCGAGAGGGGCGAATCTTCCGTTTCGACACCCTCCTTTCGGAGCGCGTCGGCGAGCTCCTCCCGTCCGGTGCGGCGGGGATTGACCATGAGGTCGAGACCCGAAGGCGCGTTGTCCGCCGCGAGCAACGCGAGCGTCCGCTCCCGGCCGAAC
>DATNMZ010000159.1:0-2050 GCA_035602095.1 Thermoanaerobaculia bacterium | reverse complement strand
GAGCGGAGAACGCAAGGGACGTCCGGGGCCGGGAAACGGGAAACGGGAAACGGGAAACGAACGGCATATGCCGACGGATAAGATCGGCCCGCATGACCCCGGATTTCACGCTCGACTTCGATCGCCTGCGCCGGGTCGGGTTTCCCGAGGTCGTCCTCGGAGACGGCAAGTCCGCCGCTCAGATCGCGGAGATCTGCCGCCAGCTCTCCCGCGCGCATGACGTCCTCGTCACGCGCCTTTCGCCCGAGGCCTGGGAGGAGGTCGCCGCGAACCCTCTGCCCGGGCGCGCCGACTACGACCCCCGTTCGCACACGCTCCTGCTTTTCGTCGGTAAGCCCATGCCGCGAGTCGAGGGGACGGTCTGCGTCTTGACCGCCGGCACCATGGATACCGCCGTGGCGGAAGAGGCCCGGCGCACTCTCGAGTACCTCGGCGTCTCTTCGACGCTCGTTCCGGACGTCGGGGTCGCCGGACTCCTGCGCCTCCTTTCGCGCCTCGAAGAAATCGAGCGCTCGGACGTCGTGATCGCCGTGGCCGGAATGGAGGCGTCGCTTTTCTCCGTCATCGCGGGGCTCGTCGGCCGGCCTGTGATCGCGGTGCCGACCGCCCGAGGGTACGGCGCGGCGTTTTCCGGGCTCGCCTCGCTTCTCGCCGCCGTCAATTCCTGCGCCAACGGCGTGGCGGCGGTCAACATTGACTCCGGCTACGGGGCCGCCATGGCCGCGTACCGGATTCTCTCCGGAGGTCCGCGTCGATGGGATCGAAAAAGAAAGCCGCAGGAAGCGCCCGCGAGTACACGCACGAAGCCGCGGTCGGGGTCGACCGCAAGCGCAAGAAGGCGCTCCTCGGCCGACCGACGACGCCGATCCGGCTGACCGAGAAGACCACCGTCTCGGAGCTTCTCGACTCGTATCGGAACGCCTCCTTCCAGGCGCGGGCCCTCGGAAAGTGCGCCGCCGTTTTCGAGGGGATGCTCCGGGACCGGCAGCGGCCGACGATCTTCCTCGGCCTCGCCGGGTCGCTCATCGCGGCCGGGATGCGGCAGGTCATCGTGGACCTGATCGAGAACAACATGGTCGATGTCGTCGTCTCGACGGGCGCGATCCTCTCCCAGGACTATTACCAGGTGCGGGGCGGACGGCACTACCACGGCAGCGCCGACGCCGACGACCGGGAGCTGCGGGATCTCTACATCGACCGGCTCTACGACACGTTCATCGACGAGGAAAAATATTGGGAGACGGACCTCGCGGTTTCCGCTTTCGCGGACTCTCTGGCGCCCGCGTCGCTCTCCTCCCGGGCGTTCCTGGATCTCCTCGCGCAACGCGCCCGGGACGACGAAGGTTCGATCCTCGGCGCTTCCGCCCGAACGGGCGTTCCGATCTTCGTGCCGGCGCTGAACGATTCTTCCATCGGAATCGGCCTGACCGAGCACTACCACCGCTTCCGCAAGGCCGGGAAGCAGCCCTTCACGATCTCGTCGATCCGCGACAACTACGAGCTGACGCAGATCGTCGTGCAGAGCCCCGCGACTGCCGCGATCTACGTCTCGGGAGGCGTCCCCAAGAACTTCATCAACGATTCGATCGTGATGTCCTACATCTTCGGAATCGACACGGGCGGGCACAAGTACGCCCTTCAGATCACGACGGACGCGCCGCACTGGGGAGGCCTCGGCGGCTCGACGCTCTCGGAAGCGACCTCGTGGGGCAAGGTCTCCAAACAGGCCACGCACGAGATGGCGTTTGTCGAGACGTCGGTGGCGTTGCCGCTGCTGTACGGGTATGCGCTGCAGAAAAAGGCAGCCAAGGGCAGGAAGAGGCTGCGCTATGAGTGGGAGGGGGACATCCTGAAGAGCGTTCGGCGCGTGTAGCTCCAATCGGGTGATTTGCGATCTGGTGATCGGGTGTTCGGCTGAGCAGGAGTCGGTGCGTGTAGGGAAAATCGGGTGATCTGCGATCGGGTGATCGGGTGATCAATCGGGTGAAGTTGGATCGGGTGATCGATTGAGGGAGGCGATCGCGACAATCTGAGTCATGAGCTTGGATGT
>DATNMZ010000158.1:0-5515 GCA_035602095.1 Thermoanaerobaculia bacterium | reverse complement strand
CGGGATGGGAAGCGCGTGTCGCTGACGCATGCGGGAGAGCTTCTCGCGCGCACCGCCTCCGGTCTCTCGCGCCAGATCCAGGATACGGTCGAGGAGATCTCGGCCGTTCACGGGCTGCGCCGGGGAAGGCTGCGGCTCGCGGGAGGAATGAGCGTCTGCATGTACATCCTTCCCCGTCTCTTGAAACGCTACCGCGCGCTTCACCCCGACGTCGATCTGCGGGTGACCTCCGGGACCTCTCAGGCGATCCTCGCGAAGCTGCGGACTCATGAAGTCGATCTCGCGCTCCTGACGCTTCCCATCCTCGAGAAGGACCTCGAGGTCGTTGCGGTGCTCCGGGAGGAAATGGTCGTGGTGACAGCGCCTCGGCACCCGCTCGCGGGGCGTGGAACGGTGGATGCGCGGCAGCTCGGCCGATACCCGCTCATCCTCTACGAGCTCGGCTCCCGGACCCGTGAGGCCATCGAGAATTACCTGCGGGAAGAGGGCGTACCTTTCGATGTCGCGATGGAGACGGAGAATGCGGAGATCATCAAGGCGATGGTCGCTGCCGGTATCGGGATCACGGTGCTTTCGCACGCGGCGGTCGCCTCCGATCTGCGCCATAGGCGGCTCGCGTTTGCGCGCCTGCGCGGCCGCAAGGTCTACCGTGAGACCGGCTGGGTCTACCGTCGCTCCGACTATGTCCCGCGCGCCGTGACCGAGATGCTCCGGATCTTCCAGGAAATGCGGGAGGACTTCGTCAGCAGCCTAGCGCCGGCCGCGGGGGGTTTCGAGAGATAATCGCCGCCCGAATGCCCTCCGAGCCGACGCCCTTCCGGATCGGACTGGTCCAGATGCGCTGCGGACCGGACCCCGAGGAGAACCTCGAGCGGGCGGCCGACAGGATCGCCGAGGCGGCGCGTTCGGGGGCGAGCCTCGTCTGCCTTCCGGAGCTCTTCCGCACGCAATACTTCTGTCAGACGGAAGACGTTTCGACCTTCGACCTCGCCGAGTCGGTGCCCGGCCCGACCACCGAAAGGCTCGCGGAGTCGGCGCGGCGCGCGGGAGTGGCGGTGGTCGCGCCGGTTTTCGAGAAGCGGGCGGCGGGGATCTATCACAACAGCGCGGCGGTGATCGACTCGGATGGCCGGCTCGTCGGCCTGTACCGAAAGATGCACATACCGGACGATCCGGCCTATTACGAGAAGTTCTACTTCACGCCCGGCGACCTGGGATTTCCGGCGTTCGACACGAAGCCCGGCCGGATCGCGACCCTGATCTGCTGGGACCAGTGGTATCCGGAGGGCGCCCGGATGGCGGCCCTGCAGGGCGCAAGCGTGCTCTTCTATCCGACCGCGATCGGCTGGCATCCGCACGAAAAAGAGAGCGCCGGTCCCGCGCAGCTCGACGCGTGGATGACGGTGCAGCGTGGCCACGCGATCGCGAACGGTCTCTACGTCGCCGCCGTCAATCGCGTCGGGCACGAGCGGCCGAAGGGCGGCGGCGCGGGCGTCGAGTTCTGGGGCAATTCCTTCGTTGCCGACCCGCAGGGCGTGGTCGTGGCGCGGGGATCGGCGGACCGAGAGGAGATCCTCCTGGCGGAAATCGATCCCGCCCGAATCGAGGACGTCCGGCGCAACTGGCCCTTCCTCCGGGACCGGCGCATCGACGCCTACGGGGGACTCACCCGGCGCTTCCTCGACGCGGAGCCGTGGGGCGGGCAGCGCTGAAAGCCTCGAAGCGCCCGGCGCCCGCGGTCGGGTTCCGGATGCCGGCCGAATGGGAGCCGCACGAGGCGACCTGGATCGGCTGGCCCCACAACCGGAGCGACTGGCCGGGCCGCTTCGGACCGATCCCGTGGGTGTACGCGGAGATCGCTCGCTGGATCCTGCGAGGGGAGACTCTCCGGGTCCTCGTCGAATCTCGGGCCCACGAGGAGAGCGCGCGGCGCGTGCTCCGTCGCGTCGGCGCCGATTCCGCGCGGATCGAGCTCTTCCGGATTCCGACCGACCGCGGATGGACGCGGGACTCCGGGCCGGCTTTCGTCCGGCGCGGCGCGCCGCGGCCGGAAGTCGCAATCCGCCGGTTCCGGTTCAACGGCTGGGCGCGGTATCCCGACTGGCGAAAGGACGATCGCGTGCCGGAGCGGGTCGCGCGCGCGCTCGACCTGCGCGTCTTCCCGGCCGCCCCATCCGGACGGGAGGTCGTTCTGGAGGGGGGCGCGATCGAAGTGAACGGCAGCGGGACCCTGATCTCGACGGAGGAGTGCCTCCTGGATCCCAGAGTCCAGGTGCGCAACCCGGGGTTCTCGCGGGCCGATTACGAGCGCGTCTTTCGGGATTCCCTCGGCGCGGAAAACGTGCTCTGGCTCGGCCGGGGGATCGCCGGAGACGACACTCACGGGCACGTGGATGATCTGTGCCGTTTCACGGGACCGCGAACCGTCGTCCTCTGCCGCGAGGAGAATGCGTCGGACGAGAACCACGCCGCGCTCGAGGAGAACCGGGAACGGCTCGAGGGCATGCGCCTCGAGGATGGCTCGCGGGTGGAGGTCGTGTCCCTCCCGATGCCCGATCCGGTCCGCTTCGACGGGCGGCGGCTGCCGGCGTCCTACGCGAACTTCTACGTCGCGAATGCCGCCGTGCTCGTTCCGACTTTCAACGATCCGAAGGACCGGATCGCGCTGGGAATCCTGGGCGAGCTTTTCGCCGACCGCCCCGTCGTCGGCATTCACGCCGGTGATCTCGTCTGGGGTCTGGGAACGATCCACTGCCTGACGCGGCAGCAGCCGAAAAGGTAGTTTTCAGTTTTCAGTTCTCAGTTTTCAGTTACGCGGAGTTTCCAACTGACAACTGACAACTGATAACTGACAACTGGCTCCTGCTACTTCACCGCCCCGACCGTGAAGCCGGCGATGAAACGGTCCAGGAACAGGTTGTAGACGATCGCGATCGGAAGCGACGCGACGAGGCATGCCGCCATCAAGGATCCCCAATAGTAGACATCGCCTCGAACCAGGAAGATCGGGATTCCCACCCCGACCATCTGGTTGGATTCCGGGGAGATGAAAGTCAGCGCGTAAACGAATTCCTGGGTCACCAGCGTGAAGCTGAAAATGACGACGGTCAGGATTCCCGAGACCGAGATTGGCACGACCATCTTGAGGAAGGCCCCGAAGCGCGTCAGGCCGTCGACCATGGCCGCGTCCTCCAGCTCTTTCGGAATGGACTTGAAAAAGCCCATCAGGAGCCAGATCGAGAACGGAATCGTCATGCTCGGATAGACGAGCACCACGGAAAAGATGCTGTCCTGCAACCCCAGGATCGCCACCACTCGCGAAAGAGGGATGAAGAGCAGCGTCGGCGGAATCAGATAAGTGAGAAAGATTGCGATCCCCAGCCGCTGACCCCACCGTCCGGTCAGGCGGGCAAGGGCGTAGGCGGCCGGGAGGGAGAGGAGAAGCGTAATCGCGACGACGAGCGCACCCACGAGCGCGGTATTGCCCAGCCACCGAACGAACCGGGTTTGTACGAACAAGAAACGCAAATGTTCGAACGTGGGAGGGAGGTTGAAGAGGAACGGATTGTTCTCGACGGTGTACAGGTCGAGGTTCTGCTTGAATGTGGCGATGAGCATCCAAAAGAAGGGAAAGGCCAGCGCCACGGTAAAGAACACAAGCACCAGCACGTGCAGGCTTCTGGCCGCGGTCTTTCGAAGCGCTCCGTGCCCTGTCATGCAACCTCGGCGCGATGCGCGAGCCGCAGCATCAGGTAGGCGACCGCCACGAGCACCGGGACGAGGAAGAGCGAAATCGCCGCACCCGCGGCAAGGTCGCTGCCCTGAATCCCGGTGGCGAAGGCGAGCGAAGGCAGCGTCTGCGTGGAATCGAACGGCCCGCCGGCGGTCAGGATGTAGACCACCGTCATATCGGTGAACGTAAAGATGATCCCGAAGAGGACGGCCACGCTCAGGATGGGCGTCATCATCGGAATGTTGATCTGAAAGAGCGTGCGCCAGAAACCGGCGCCATCGATTGCGGCCGCCTCGGGGATCTCCCGGGGGATCGCAGAGCGTCCCGCCAGCATGATCACGGTCGAGAAGGGGATCAGGCGCCAGCAGTGCACGAGAACGACCGAGGCCATGGCGAGGTGGGGCTCCCCGAGCCACATCGGCGCGCCGTAGGGCTTGTAGATGTGCAGCCAGATCAGCACCCAGGTGATCACGCTGTAGATCGAGTCGAGGATCCACTTCCACCCGATGGTGCCGAGTGAGACCGGGGCGACCCAGGGGAGGAGAATCAGGAAACGGACGAAGCCTCGGCCGCGGAAGGGTTTCTCCAGGGCGATCGAGAGGATGTTGGAGCACACGATCACGATCACCTGCGCCGAAAGCGTAAAGACGATGGAATTCCGGAGCGCCTTGCGGAATGCGGGGCTCTGAAGAATGCTGCGGAAGTTCTCGAAGCCGACGAGATGGAACCCCGTGCTCCCGATGCGGACGTCGCTGAAGGCATAGAGGACCGCCAGCGCAAACGGGACTCCGATCAGAAGGGCAATGTAGAGCGCGGCCGGCGCGAACATCGCGATCCCGAGGCCCGGGCTCCCCGAGGATGCGACCGATCTCGATTTCCTCGGGTTCATTGCCACGGATAGGGACGAGGGCGGTCGCGCTTTTCCGTCTTCCGGTCGAAGAAGCGCAGGTCGGATTCGGCGACGGCGAAGTCGTGCACCGAGCCTTCGTCGTAACCGGTCGTCATCGTCCAGGAGAGCCGGGAGATGATCTCCCTGGACTCGAACCCGCTTCCCTGGATCCGCCCGTAGAGGAGGCGTTCCGCTCCCAGGTATTCCACGTAATTCACCATGTAGCGAAATCGAACCGGTTTGGCGCCCGTGACGATTTCCGCCGGAAGGAAGCTCTCGGGGCGAAAGCCCACGATGACGTCTGCAAACTGCAACAGGTTCATGGGAGGCGCCCCGAGGAAGGTCGCGACGAACGTGTCGGCAGGTTCCTCATAGACCTCTTTGGGCGTGCCGATCTGCCGCACGTACCCCTGGTGCAGCACGACGACGCGGTCGCCCATGGCCATCGCCTCGACCTGGTCATGCGTCACGTAGATCGTCGTCGTCTGGACGTTCTTGTGGAACTGCTCGAGCTCCTCGCGCGCCGATGCTCGCAGCTTCGCGTCGAGGTTCGAGAGCGGTTCGTCGAGGAGGAAGACGGCCGGCTCGCGCACGATGGCGCGCGCCAGGGCGACCCGCTGCCTCTCGCCGCCCGAGAGCTCGCGCGGCTTCCGCGCGAGCAGCTTGCCGATCCCCAGAAGGCCGGCCGCCCACTCGACCTTCTGACGGTGCAGCTCTCTCGGGACGTTCTGCGCCTTCAGCGGGAAAGCGATGTTCTTGTAGACCGTCAGGTGCGGATAGAGAGCGTAACTCTGGAAGACCATGGCGATGCGGCGCTCGCGCGGGGACAGCCGGTTCACGACCTGACCGCCGATCAAGATTTCGCCGGAGGTGGGAGTTTCCAGGCCCGCGAT
>DATNMZ010000157.1:0-2482 GCA_035602095.1 Thermoanaerobaculia bacterium | reverse complement strand
GGCGAGGGCGGCGGCGGGAAGCCATCCGCCCGCCAGCGCCCAGGGAGCCAGCCGGCGCCGCCGGGGCGGGGCGACCGCGAGCAGCCCCTGAGAGACTTCCGAGACGTGGTCGCGGAGATGCGCCAGGTCCCGCGCGAGGTCGCGCGTGGAGGCGTAGCGCTCCTCCGGATCCTTGGCGAGACAGCGTTCCACGACCCAGCGCAGGGCGACCGGGACCTGCGGGACGAGAGACCCGATCGGCTCCGGCTCCTCGCGAATAATGGCCACGAGAGTCTCGGCCGTCGTCGCGCCGGAGAAGGCTCGCTTCCCCGTCGCCATCTCATAGAGGATCGAGCCCAGGGAAAACTGATCCGAGCGGAAGCCGATCGGCTTTCCGCTCGCCTGCTCCGGAGACATGTAGCCGACCGTGCCGAGCACCATCCCCGGCCGCGTGCCTTCGGCGGCGGTCGGGAGCTGTGAGACCTCGGAGCCCTCGGGCGCGATGAGCTTGGCCAGACCGAAGTCGAGGATCTTGACGAAACCTTCCCGCGTGACCATCAGGTTCTCGGGCTTCAAGTCCCGATGAACGATCCCCGCTTCATGGGCCCTGGCCAGCGCATCCGCGATCTGCCCGGCCAGGGAGAGCAGCCGCCGGGCGGCGAGCGGCCCCTCCGCCAGAAGATCGCGAAAGGTCTTTCCCTGAACGAGCTCCATCGCGATGTAGGAGACCGAGTCCACCTGACCGACGTCGTAGATCGTGACGATGTTGGGGTGGTTGAGCGCGGAGGCGGACCGCGCCTCCTGCTCGAAACGAAAGAGCCGGTCCGGATCAGACGCGACCGCCTCCGGCAGGAGCTTGATCGCCACCTCCCGCCCGAGCCGCGCATCGCGCGCCCGGTACACCTCGCCCATCCCGCCCGCGCCGAGCGGCGCGAGGATCTCGTAGGGACCGAGGCGAGTGCCGGACGCGATGCCCATGAGTTGACCCGGAATTGTATCCGCGGGGATCCGGCGAAAACCGGACGCGGTTCAGCTCACAGCGTCTTTCGGAATTGCTCCCATTGCGCCTTCATTCGGTTCATGAAAGAAACGAACTCGGCGTCTCCGCGCAGGCTGGCGAGATACGGATCATTTTCGAACAGCGGATAGCACGGCATGCCGTCCTTCGCCGTCTTCTCGAGCCAGAACAGCGCATCCTTCTTCCTGCCGAGCAGCGCGTAGGCGGTTGCGACGTTGTAGGCGGCGTGATGGAAATGTGAGTTTCCCTTGCCGTCACGCACCGACGCGGTGATGCGCTCGTCGGCGCCCGCGCGATTACCGCCGAGGGCGAACAGCACGGAGAGCGTGCTCGCGTTGTCCGAGCGCTCCATGGCCTTGCTGTGGGTCGGGTTGGTGATTCTGGCTCTGGCGAGCGCGAGGGCGTCGTTGATCTGCCCGAGGTGGGCGAGGACGATCGGCTTCAAGAAATCGCTCCGGAACTCGGGGGTCGCCTCAAATCCCGCAAGGGCCTCGGGGTATTTCTGCTGATAAAGCGCGATGCGCGGAAGGCGGTACAGCGCATCGAGGTCGTAGGGGTCGATCTGCGAGGCTTTCCGAAACTCCAGCACGGCCTCACCCAGAAGGCCGACGTGGTAGTAGACGCCCGCGAGAGCCTTGCGGGCCGGCTCCAGGTTCGGATTGATCTCGAGCGCGCGGCGGAAATCCGCCGCCGCCTTCTCATGTGGAAAGCCGTTGCCGAGCGTCCAGGCGAGGTTTCCGCGCGCCAGATACGCCTCGGCGAGTTTCGAATCGAGGGACAGCGCCTTTTCCGTCTCCTCCCGCGCCCTGGCTCGCCAGGTCCCGCCCGGATCCTTCTCGAAAGCCTTCTTCGCATAGGCGGACGCCAGGGCGGCGTGCGCCCGAGCGAAGCCCGGATCGAGTGTAATCGCCCGCTCGAGAAAGGGAATGCCCTTGTCTCTTTCCTGCCACTCGAAACGATTCAAATAGAAGAGTCCCCGGAGATAGGCGTCGTAAGCCTCGAGGTCGGGTGTGCGGCTCGGAGCGGCGGGCGGCGCAGCGACGGGACGGAGAGCGACTCGGAGCGAGGCGATGATGTTCTTCGAGACGTCGTCCTGGAGGGCGAAGACGTCCCTTATCGGCCGATCGTACTTCTCGGCCCAGAGGTGATACCCCGTGGCCGCGTCGACCAGCTGGACATTGACGCGGACCGAGTCGCCCGACCTCTGCACGCTCCCTTGAAGGACGTAACGGACGTGGAGGTCTTCGCCGACCTTGCGCACGTCTACGTTCTTGCTCTTGTACGAAAAGACACTATTGCGGGCGATGACCATCAGGCCTTTGACCTTAGCGAGATCGGTGATGAGCGCCTCCGTCATCCCGTCGGAGAAGTACTCGTCCTCGGGCCGTCCGCCGAGGTTCTGGAGCGGAAGGATCGCGATTGAGCGCTCTCCTCCTCCCCGTGCAACGGACGAGCTAGCGCGCAGGAGGAGCCAGCCGGCGATCA
>DATNMZ010000156.1:0-3410 GCA_035602095.1 Thermoanaerobaculia bacterium | reverse complement strand
GACGATCGCCGGCGGCGCGAGCTCGCCTGGGCGCTCGAGCGGGTGGATCCCGCCCGACCGCGGCCGCGGCTTTCCGCGGCCGACCTGGACGCGTACTCCGGGCGCTACGGCGAGCGCTCCGTCGCCGTCGAGTTCGGGCGGCTCGTGTGCCGCGGCGCGAACGGCCGCGCGTGGACTCTGGAGCCGATCGGGCGCGACGTCTTTTCCTGGGATGAGAACACCCGCGCGACTTTTGGCCGCGATTCCTCGGGGAAGCCGGCCGAGCTCGTCCTCGAGCGCGCGGACGGAACGATGGAGAGGTTTTCGCGCGCCGGCGCGGCCATCACTGCAGCGCCAAAGGAGATTCGATGAACACATTCCCGGCCCTAGTCCTTTCCGCGTTGCTTTTCGGAAACGCCGCACAGATCCCGGAGACCCGAACGCACTCCCGCCCGGCCGCCGAGCCGGTGCGCGTGCCCGACACCCCGGAAGGCCGGCGGATCCAGGCCTTCCTGACGGCGATCGTCCGGGCGGACGCAGCGTCGATTCGAGCCTTCGTCGAGGCGAATTTCGCCGAATCCGCCCGAAAGGAAGTCCCCCTGGATCAGCGCGTCGACCGGATCCGCGGGATGGCCGGAAATCTCGGCAAGCTGCAGCTCGTGCGCGTCCTCCGCGCCGATCGAGGCGCGGCGGCGTTCGTCGCTCAGGCTCCCAAGACGGGAGAGACCCTGACGATCACTCTCGATCTCGAGCCGGGCGGCGCGCTCGGCATCCGGGGGATTCGCGTCGAGGCGGGGGCGAGCGGCGAGGCGCCCGATCCTCCCGAGAAACCGAAGGGGTCGGATGCGGAGGTTGCCGCCTCGGCGTCGGAGTGGCTGGGCGAGCGGGCGGCCGCCGACGAGTTCTCCGGCGTCGTGCTTCTCGCGCGCAAGGGCGTTCCCTTCTTTCATCGGGCGTACGGCTTCGCGAATCGCGAGCTGTCGGTCGCGAACTCGCTGGAGACGAAGTTCAACATCGCCTCGATCGGAAAGCTGTTCACGAGCGCGGCGCTTCACACCCTCATCCGGGACGGCCGCCTCTCCCTGGACGACACGGTCCGGAAAGTCCTTCCCGACTCGAAGATCTCTGGAGCCGACCGGATCACGGTCCGGCAGCTCGTCGAGATGCGCTCCGGGCTCGGCGACGTCTTCGGCGACGAATACGACGCGACGCCGAAGAACAGGCTCCGGGCCCTGCCGGACTACCTCGCTCTCTTCGAGAAGAAGCCCCTCCTCTTCGAGCCCGGCGCGAAACGCGAGTACTCGAACGCCGGGTACATCGTCCTCGGGCTGATGATCGAAAAGCTGTCGGGTCAAGGCTTCCATGACTTCGTGCGCGAGAAAGTGTTTGCTCCGGCCGGGATGACGGACTCCGGATACTTCCCGCTCGACGAAGTGACGCCCGGGCGCGCGACCGGTTACACGCGACAGAGCGGGCCCGGCTCCGGGCCGCGGCGCGCGAACCTCTACACACTGCCGGCGCGCGGCAGCTCCGCGGGCGGCGGGTATTCGACGGCGGCGGACCTGCTGAAGTTTGCGACCTGCCTCTCCAACGGAACGCTCTCCCTGGCCGACACACCGCCGGGGGAAAAATGGCGCGGAAGCGGCGGATTCGCGGGAGGCTCACCCGGCGTGAATACGGTGCTCGAGATCGACTCCGAGCGCTCGCTCGTCGCCATCGTCCTGACCAACGACGACCCTCCGGCAGCGACGAAGGTCGCGCGAACGCTCCGGCAGTGGATGGGGATGGGGACGTAGCTGTCAGCTGTCCGCTGTCAGCTCTCAGCTTTCAGCTTTCAGCCTAACGGCACCCGGGTCAACCGGCGTTCTCGAGCACCATCGCGTGGCCGAGCGCGCCGGCGGCGCAGACGGTCAGGAGGCCGAACTGCTTGCCCGACCGGACGAGCTCGTTGGCGAGCGTCGTCACGATCCGGGCGCCGGTCGCCGCGAACGGGTGGCCGATGGCGATCGATCCGCCGTACAGGTTCAGGATCGTCGGATCGATTTCGCCGAGAGGCGCCGCGCGGTTCAACTTCTCCCGCGCGAAGGCCGCCGAGGCGAAAGCCTGGAGGTTCGAAAGGACCTGCGCCGCGAACGCTTCGTGCATCTCGACGCGCCCCATGTCGGAGAGCTGGAGCCCGGCCCGCTCGAGCGCGATCGGCGCGGCGTAGGCGGGACCCTGCAGGAGCTGATCGGAGGGGTCCAGCGCCGAATACGCCCAGGAGCGGATGAACGCGAGCGGCCGCCGGCCCTCCGCCCGCGCGCGCTGCTCGGACATCAGAAGAACCGCCGACGCGCCGTCCGTCAGCGGGGACGAGTTGCCGGCCGTGACGCTGCCGTACTCCCGGTCGAACACGGGCTTCAACTTCGCCAGTTGCTCGAGTGTCGAGTCGCGCCGGATGTTGTTGTCGCGCGTCTCCATGGCCGCGTATTTCGGCGGGATGGGAACGGGGAACGTCTCCGGACCGAGCACGCCCACGTCCCAGCCCGCGGCCGCGCGCTGGTGACTCCGGAGAGCGAACTCGTCCTGCGCCTCGCGCGAAATTCCATTCTCCTTCGCCATCTTCTCGGCGGACTGGCCCATCGAGAGTTCCGTCGTGTATTCGGCGATCGCGGGCGGGTTCGGCGCGAGCTCGCCGATCCGGAATCCGGCGAATGCCTTCAGCCGCGCGGCGACCGACTTCGATCGGGAAAGGCGGACGAGCCGTTTCGCGAATTGGCGGGAGAACAGGATTGGGACGTCGGACAGGCATTCCGAGCCGCCCGCGATGATGGCGTGGGCGAGGCCGAGCGCGATCTTTTCCGCGCTGTCGGTGATCGCCCGGTTCGAAGACGCACAGGCCATGATCACGGAGGACGCGGGTACGCGCATCGGAAGCCCTGCCTCGAAGACCACCTCGCGCGCGATGTTGGGCCGAGTGACCGAAGGGATGACCGTTCCGTAGATCAGCTCGTCGAGGGTGCTCCCGTCCACGTCATGCCGAGCGACGAGCTCCTTGACGGCCATCCCGCCGAGCTCGACCGCGGTGACGTCTTCGAACGAGGTTCCCGAGCGGGCGAAGGGGGTCCGGATTCCCGCGACGACCGCGACACGCCGGCGAGAGGCCGCGAACTGGGTCACGGAGGGAAGTTATCAGTTATCAGTTGTCAGTTATCAGTTGGGCGGCGGGGAACTGAAAACTGAAAACTGACGACTTCTTCTTCACACCACTTCGGGCAGCTTCGCCAGCATCCGGGCGGCTCGACGCCACTCGCGCCAACGATCGCCGACGGATGCCTTGTGCTCCTTGAACGTCTCGTTCCAGCTCTACGTCGCGAACTGGGTCACACGGGAACTGATCAGTTGTCAGTTGTCAGTTGTCAGTTGTCAGTTGTCAGGCGTCAGTTGTCAGT
>DATNMZ010000155.1:0-2303 GCA_035602095.1 Thermoanaerobaculia bacterium | reverse complement strand
CTCGCGGGAGCCTGCCCCGCGGCCGCAGCAGCCGCCGCCCCCGCAACGGCCAGCAGGAGAGCCGCGAATCCCGCCAGTTTCGGAGAAACCGGGAGGCGCGCGCTCGGAGGACGCATCGTCAGGCCGAGACGGCGCGAGAGGGTTCGCGCTTGCGGTACTTCGTCGCGACGTAATCGTCGACGAGAGCGCGGAACGCGCGGGCGAGCTCCTCCGAGGTGCCCTTCAAAGTCGTGAAGTGCTCGCCGTCGATGTACACGGGACAGTGCGGCTCTTCGCCCGTGCCCGGAAGCGAGATGCCGATCGAAGCGGCCTTCGACTCGCCGGGGCCGTTGACGACGCACCCCATCACCGCGAGCGTCATCTCTTCGACGCCTTCGTATCGCGTCTTCCACTCGGGCATCTTGTCGCGCACGTAGCCCTGGATGCGCTCCGCCAGCTCCTGAAAGGTCGTGGACGTCGTGCGGCCGCAGCCCGGGCACGCGGTGACGGAGGGCGAAAACGAGCGAATGCCGAGCGACTGCAGCAGCTCACAGGCCGCGTAGACCTCCTCGCGGCGATCTCCGCCGGGCCGCGGCGTCAGCGAGACACGGACCGTGTCGCCGATCCCCTCGTTCAAGAGGATGGCCATCGCGGAAGAGGACCAGACGAGGCCTTTCATGCCCATGCCCGCCTCCGTCAGACCGAGATGGAGCGGCTGATCGGTCCGGGAGGCGAGATCCCGATACACGGAGATCAAATCGAGCGGGCGCGAGACCTTGCACGAGATGATGATCTGGTCCCGGCGCAGCCCCGACTGGAGCGCGAGATCCGTCGACTGCAGCGCGGAGAGGACCATGCAGTCGTTGATGATCTCTTCCGAAGTCCGGCCGAGCTCGCGATCGGTGTTTTCCTGCATCTTCTCCATGACGAGCTCCTGGTTCAGGGAGCCGCCGTTGACGCCGATCCGCACGGGTTTCCCGTTGTCCCCGGCGATGCGGCAGATGGTCGAAAACTGCTCGTCGCGCCGCGCGCCCTTCCCGACGTTGCCGGGATTGATCCGGTACTTGTCGAGCGCGGCCGCGCACGCGGGAAACCTCGAGAGGAGAATGTGCCCGTTGTAGTGGAAGTCGCCGATCAAGGGCGCTTCGACGCCGGCGTCGAGCATCCGCTTCTTGATCTCCGGAACTGCCTGCGCGGCCTCGGGGACGTTGACGGTGACGCGCACCATCTCCGAGCCGGCCTGCGCGAGCTCGATGCACTGGCGGGCCGTCGAAGCGGCGTCGGCCGTGTCGGTGTTGGCCATCGACTGGACGACGACCGGGGCTCCCCCGCCGACCTGCACGGAGCCTACTCGGACGCCTACGGTCGCGTGACGCTTCCCGCTTCTCATGCCGCGACCAATTTACCAGACGCGTTCGCACAGAGTGCCGGCTCCGGGGACGGAACCGGGGGTTAGAATCCGGCCCACTCGTGACGCTCTCCCCCGGAAAACGCCTCGGTCCCTACGAGATCGTCGCCCCGGTCGGCGCGGGCGGGATGGGTGAGGTGTACCGCGCGCGAGATACGCGTCTCGAGCGGACGGTCGCTGTCAAGGTCCTGCCGGACCATCTCTCCAGGGACGAGGACGTGCGGCAGCGCTTCGAGCGGGAGGCAAAGACGATCTCCTCGCTCTCGCATCCGCACATTTGCGCTCTTTACGACGTCGGCAGCCAGGACGGGATCGAGTACCTGGTCATGGAGTTTCTCGAAGGCGAGACTCTGACCGACAGGCTCGCCAACGGCCCGCTTCCCGTGGAGCAGGCGCTCCGGTACGGGATCGAGATGGCCGACGCGCTGGAGAAGGCGCACCGGCAGGGGATCGTCCACCGGGACTTGAAGCCCGGCAACGTGATGCTGACGAAATCGGGAGTGAAGCTGCTCGACTTCGGCCTCGCCAAAGCGGTCGCCCCGGCCTCGGCGAATTCGTCGCTGACGGCGCTCCCGACCGTCAGCCCGAACCTGACGCAGGAGGGGACGATCCTCGGGACGTTCCAGTACATGGCGCCCGAGCAGCTCGAAGGACGCGAGGCCGACGCGCGAACGGACATCTTCGCCTTCGGCGCCGTGCTCTACGAGATGGCGACCGGCCGCAAGGCGTTCGAGGGGAAGAGCCAGGCCTCGCTGATCGGTTCGATCCTGCGCGATGAGCCCGCGCCCATCTCCGTCGTCCAGCCGATGACACCGCCGGCGCTCGACCGCGTCGTCAAGACCTGCCTGGCGAAAGAACCCGATGACCGCTTCCAGACGGCGCACGACGCCAAGCTGCAGCTCCAGTGGATCGCGGA
>DATNMZ010000154.1:0-5205 GCA_035602095.1 Thermoanaerobaculia bacterium | reverse complement strand
TCGCGTTTCTGGCGGCGCCATTTGTCGCCAGCCTCATCCTGACCGGGATTCATGCCTACCTCGGCGTCCACGTCGTCGAGCGCGGGGTCATCTTCGTAGACCTCTCGCTCGCGCAGATCGCCGCGCTCGGTACCACCGTGGCGTATCTGGCCGGGTACGACCTCCACTCCTCCACGGCCTACCTGTTCTCGCTCGGCTTCACGTTCTTCGGAGCGGCCATCTTCGCCATGACGCGCGTCCACCGGAAAACCCGGATCCCGCAGGAGGCCATCATCGGAATCGTCTACGTCGTCTCAGCGGCCGTGGCGATCCTCGTCATGTCCAAGGCGACGCAGGAGACGGAGCACCTGAAAGACATGCTCGTCGGCAACATCCTCTCGGTCACCTGGCCGGAGCTCGCAAAGACCGCGGCGCTCTACGCCCTCGTCGGCCTCTTCCACTACATCTTTCGCCGCCGGTTCCTCGCGATCTCCATGGACCAGCACGCCGCGGAACAGCAGGGCATGAACATCCGGCTCTGGGACTTCCTCTTCTACATCTCCTTCGGATTCGTCGTGACTTCCTCCGTTGCGATCGCCGGGGTCCTCCTCGTCTTCTGCTTCCTGATCGTCCCGTCCGTCACCGCCATGCTGTTCGCGGAGAGGCTCGGGCCTCGCCTGGCGATCGGATGGACGATGGGAGCGGTGGTCTCCGCCGCCGGAGTCGCGCTCTCCTTCCAGCTGGACCTGCCGACCGGCGCCACCATCGTCGCGACCTTTGGCGCGGCGCTGCTGATCGTGGCCGCCTACCGGCAGGTCTTCCGGAGGCGGGCCGCGGACGCCTGAGGACGGAAGCCTTCGCGTCCGGACCTCGGGACGCCCGGCGGGTCACCGTGCGGCGGATCGCGCGAAGTACGACCGCGCCGATTCGATATCGCGGCCGATCTGCTCCGTGAGCTCCGTCACGGAGGGAAAGGTCCGTTCTTCGCGCAGCCGCTCGTGGAAGAAGAGCCGTACGCGCGCTCCGTACACGTCCGAAGAGAAATCGAACACGTACGTCTCGATCGTCGTCGAGAAGTCCTGGTACACCGTTGGTCTCCGGCCGATGTTCGTGACGGAGTCGAAGCGGCGTCCGAAGGAGGAGATCTCGATCCGCGTCACGTAGACGCCGTCCGCCGGATGGAGGTCGTTCTCGGGCGCGAGGTTGATGGTCGGATAACCGATCTTCCGGCCGACACGCTCCCCTCGCGAGACGATCCCGTCCAGGAAGTACTCGCGGCCGAGCATTGCGTTCGCCTCCGCCGGGCGGCCCTTCGAGATCGCGTCGCGGATGCGCGACGAGGACACCGGCTCTCCTCCCTCGATCACCTCTTCGACGCCCCAGGCGTCGAAGCCGCACTCGGGGCCGAGGCGCTTCAACAGCGCCAGGTCCCCGCGCTTGCCGCGCCCGAAGGCAAAATGGTGCCCGAGGACGAGCTCCGACGCGGCGAGCCGCTCACCGAGGAAGTCCCGCACGAACGCTTCGGGCTCGGTCAGCGAGAAGTCACGGGTGAACGGGATGACGAGGAGGGAGTCGATCCCGAGCGCCTCGATCGCCTCCTCTTTCTGGCGCAGCGTCAGGATCCGCCGGGGCGCGTGGTCCGGGCGAAGGACGGCGAGCGGGTGGGGCTCGAATGTCACGGCGACGGAGGGGCGGCCGGATTCTTTCGCGCGCGCGACGACGGCTTCCAGGATCCGCCGGTGACCGAGGTGCACGCCGTCGAAGTTGCCGATGGTGACGATCCCTCCGCGCGGCAGGTCGGACGCGCGCAGCGGGTCGCGGACGACGTGGAGGGGCCCGGTCACGACACCCGGATTCCGGAAACGAACCGGTCGACGGCGGCCACAGTCAGGGAATCACGGCTCCGACGAGGTCGTAGTCGTGCGCCTGCGAGATGCGCACCGAAACGATGGAACCGGGTTTGAGCTGCCGCCCTCCGGCGTCGTTGATGAGGAGTCGCCCGTCGATCTCCGGCGCCTGGGACCGCACGCGCCCTTCGAGGAGGTCTTCCGTCTCATCGCAAGCCCCCTCGACGATCGCCTCGACGGTGCGCCCTCGGAGAGCGCGACCCTTCCGGCGCGCGATCGGACGCTGGAGGGAGAGAAGAAAGTCCCGCCGCCTCTCTTTCTCCTCCGCCGGGACGGGGTCTCCGAGCGGCTCCGATCTCGACCCGGGCTCCGGCGAGTAGGTAAACGCGCCGAGATTGTCGAACTCGGCGCGGCGAACGAACTCGCACAGCTCCGCAAACTCCGCCTCGCCTTCGCCCGGGAAGCCGAGAATGAAGGTTGTCCGGATCGCGATGTCGGATACGGCCTGACGCATCCGCTCGATCATGGCGAGATACGACTTCGGGTCTCCTCCGCGCCGCATGGCGGCGAGCACGGAGCGGGAGACGTGCTGCAGAGGAATGTCCACGTACGAAACGAACCGCGGCTCGCGCGCCATCAGGGCGAGCACGGAAGCGTCGAGCGTCTTCGGATAGGCGTAGAGGAAGCGGATCCAGGGGAACCCCGTTTGCGCGAGGAGCGCCTCGACGAGCCGGGCGAGGCCGCCGCGCTTCATTCCGAGGTCCTCGCCGTAGCGGGTCGTGTCCTGCGAGATCAGCACGAGCTCCGAAACGCCCTGCGCTTCGAGCGATTTCGCCTCCGCAACGAGCGACTCGACCGTGCGGCTGCGCTGAAACCCCCGCATCTGAGGAATCGTGCAGAAGGTGCAGGGGTTGTCGCACCCTTCGCCGACCTTGAGATAGGCGTACCCCCGCCGGCGGGAGAGGATCCGGGGCGCGGCCTCGTCGTAGAGCCGCGTTGCGAGCGGCTTTTCCGTGAAGCGCGGAAGAGCCGCCCCACCGGCGGCCGCCTCCGGAGCGAGCTCGAGCTCATCGAGGCCCACGAACTGGTCGATCTCGGGAATCTCGTCGGCCAATTCCCGGCCGTACTTCTGCACCATGCAGCCCGCCACGATCACGCGGTCGATCTCGCCCCGCTTCTTTCGCTCGACCTGCTCGAGGATGGCTTCGACAGACTCTTCTTTCGCCCGGTCGATGAAACCGCAGGTATTCACGAGCACGACTCGCGCCTCCGAGTCGGGCACGATCGAGTGGCCGGCGCGCACCAGGTGGCCCAGCATCACCTCGGTGTCCACGAGGTTCTTCGCGCAGCCGAGCGAGATGACGCCGACGGCGGGCAGGGAGGGAAGAATCTTTCTGTCGGTCAAGGGTAGATCCGTTTCAATGTCCGCGGATAGGGAATCGCTTCGCGCAGGTGGTGGATTCCGCAGGCCCACGCCACGAAGCGCTCGAGTCCCATCCCGAAACCCGAGTGCGGAAACGTGCCGTAGCGCCGGACGTCGAGATACCACTCGTAGGCCTCGCGCTTGAGGCGGTGCTCCTCCAATCGCCGCTCGAGGAGCGCCAGATCCCAAATGCGCTCCGAACCACCGATCACCTCGCCATAGCCTTCGGGCGCCAGCATGTCGAGGCCGAGGACGATCTCCGGATCCTGTGGGTCCGGCTGCATGTAGAAGGACTTGATCGCCGCGGGAAAACCCGTCACCACCAGGGGCCGGTCGAGGTCCTTCGTCAGAGCCGTTTCTTCGTCCGCTCCGAGGTCGTCGCCGAACCGGACCCCGAACCCCGCGGCGGCGAGCTTCTCGATCGCCTGACGATAGGACATGCGCGGGAAAGGCTTCCGGATCGCTTCGAGCTTCGACGTGTCGCGCTCCAACCGCTTCAGGTCCTCCCGGCAGCGCTCGAGCACGCGGCCCATGAGGGACACGATGAAGTCCTGGGCGAGCTCGACCAGGCCCTCGAACTGGAGGAACGCCACCTCCGGCTCGATCATCCAGAACTCGGTCAGGTGCCGGCGAGTCTTCGACTTCTCCGCCCGGAACGTGGGACCGAAGCAGTAGACCTTGCCGAATGCCGCGGCCGCCGGCTCGAGGTAGAGCTGCCCGGACTGGGAGAGGTAGGCCTTCTCCCCGAAATAGTCGGTCTCGAACAGGGTCGAAGTCCCCTCGACGGAGGCGCCGGTCAAGATCGGCGAATCGATCAGGGTGAACTCCCGCTCGTAGAAAAAGTCCCGGATCGCCTGCTCCACCTCCGAGCGCACGCGGAGCACCGCGTGCTGCTGCGCCGAGCGCATCCAGAGGTGCCGCAGGTTCATCAGGAAGTCGACGCCGTGCTCCTTCGGAGTGATCGGATAGCCCTCGGAGGCGCCGATGATCTCGACGCTCTGCGCCGACATCTCGAAGCCGCCGGGCGCGCGCTTCTCCTCGCGGACCGATCCCGTCACGCGGAGCGAGCACTCCTGGGTCGCCCTTTCGGCGGCTTCCCAGACCTCGGGAGCCACTTCCGCCTTCGGGACGACGGCCTGGAGATAGCCGGTCCCGTCCCGCACGATCAAGAACTGGATCTTTCCGGAAGAACGCTTGTTGTACAGCCAACCCTGCACCGTCGCGTTGCCCGGAACCTTTTCGCCGACATGCGAGATCGCGGTGGTGTCCATGAAAGAGCGCGCGATTATATAGGCCGGCCGGCTTCGCGGGCCGTTCCCGCAGGCGACGCCGCCGACGTCACCGCGCGCGAATCGGCCGCAGCAGCACGGTCTTTCCCCCGTCGCGCCCCGTGATTTCGAAATTGAGGACATGGCGGCCCGGAGGCAGCGGCGGGATCGGACACCCGAAGCCAGGCCGCTCGGCGTCCGGATACCGCGGATAGGCCTCGGCCACACCCGGGAACGGCTGACCGATGGCGCACTCCGTCGGCGGCGCTGACTCGGCGGCGACCGTAACGCGCGCCACCCCCGAGTCGTCGAGGGCCCAGCCGAAGCTCCAGTATCCTGCGGAGACCGTCTCCCCTTCGCGCGGCCTCTCGATGGTCGCAAACGGCGCCGTGAGGCGGCCCTCGATCTCGAGGAGCATCGCCATCGCCGCCTCGTTCGAGACGAGCGCGTTCTCGAGAGCCACGGGAGCCGGAAAGGGAGGCGCGCCGGCGAGCCGGAAGACGAGGTCCGGCAACGGCGTCTCGGGGCGGGGGAACACACCGAGCGGCGAAACCTTGCCGAGGGAGATCCCGCGGCGGAGAGCGTCCAGATACTTCCGGGGTTCGGTCTGGCCGCTCATCTCGGACGCATGAAAGATCAGGAGGGACGCGCCGAGCTCGCGCTGGGCGGCCCAGACCGAATCCGGAAT
>DATNMZ010000153.1:0-4419 GCA_035602095.1 Thermoanaerobaculia bacterium | reverse complement strand
GGTTCGACTCCCGTTGGGGCCGCCCTTTCCTTCCAATGAGAGTGCTGGAGCGCGACGGCGATCTGGGCGCGCTCCCGTGATAATTTCGCTCGAGCGATACCCCGCAGTCCCCGCGCGATGAAGACTAACGGCTGAAGGAGAACACCATGAAAACCATTCGAATCGCGATGGCAACCGCAATCCTGATGACCGCTGCCCTGTCCCAGGCCCCCACAGCGAGAGGTGAGGAGAAGAAGGCGGTCGCCCTCGCGGCGGATGCTCTCAAGTGGGAGGCGCTGACGGCCAAGGGCCCGGACGTCAAGATCGCGACGGTGTCCGGCGATCACACGAAGGGCGCGTGGGCCGGTTTCGTCAAATTCCCTGCCGGCAGCAAGTCCGGCGTCCACACGCACTCGAGCGATATCAAGATCGTTGTGGTTTCGGGCGCGTTCCACTACGGCGCGACCCCCGAGACCGAGAAGAGCTACGGCCCGGGCTCCTACGTTTTCATCCCGGCCAACCTCCCGCACTCGAACAGCCAGCCCCAGGGTGCGTTGCTTTATGGGGAGCAGCCCGGCATGTTCGACAGCAAGCCGGTGAAGTAAGCGGCGAACAGGGGTTCCAGGCGGACGCCGCCCGCTCCTCAGAACGCGGCCGTGTCCGCCACGCTCGAGAGTTGCCCGCTCGGGTTCGTGTAGACGCGGACGGCGCCCGTCTGCGTGTCCGTCACGGTCACCGTGTACTCGACGTTCGACAGCGCTCCGTAGAAGACCCAGAACTTCCCGTTGAAGCCGCGGCCGTCCACGACCTTGACCACGAGCTCGATGTTGTTCGATGAAAAGAACCAGAAATAGCCCGTGTCTCCCGTCAGCGGGACGGCCGCGGCGAGCCCCGTCGCGTTCTGCGTCGGCACTCGCCAGATGACTTCGACCCGGAAGCGGGCCGCGTTCAAACAGAGCGCCGAAGCACCGGGCGCGCAGGCCATCGGCGTGTACGGGGTATAGGTGAAACCCCGCGCCAGGGTCCCCGTCCCGCCGGAGGTGACAGCGACGTCGACTTCTCCGGGCGCATGGGGCGGGGTCTTTACCGAAAGCAGCGTCGAGCTCAGGAAGGCGACCTCCGTCGCCGGCACGCCGCCGAACGTGACCGTCGCGTTGCTCTGAAATCCCGCGCCCGTGACGTACACCGTCGTGCCTCCGGGCGCCGGACCCTCCGCCGCGCTGACGCCGGTCACGCGTGGCGAGTCCGCGGAAATCGACAGCGGCCGGATGTTCAGCGGGAAAGCCCCGAGGCTCGTCGCGTCGAACCCCGTCACCTGGATCCGCAGGGTCTGCCCCGCCTTTGCGTCCACCGTCAGCTGCGAGGCGGTATCTCCGCACGTCGGACCCGGAGCCGAGGTGTCGTCGTTGCACCCTCCCACGACCGCGACGTACGGTCCGCAGGCCGGGCCCGTGAACACGGAGAGGACCGTGTCGGTCCCGCCGCCGCAGGTCGAGAGCTCGTAGGAGCCATCGGCCGGAGGAGTGAACTCGAACCAGAGCGAGGCCACCTTTGCCGCGGGGACGCAGGGCGGACTCGGATCCGACGCCTCCACCGTGGCCGTCTCGCTGTTGACCAGAATCGAATAGGGGAAAGGGCCGTTGGCCGGAATCACGACCGGCGACGCGCACGCGTCGGCGCTCTCCGTCACGGAGACCAGGACAATCGCCGACGCCAGCGCGCCGCGGGAGTCGCGGGCGGAGAGAGCCACGGGGAACGACCCGGCGCGGCGAAACGTATGCGTCAGGGGGCCCGAGCCGGCGGGCAGCGGCACATTCTCGACCGTGTCGGGAAAGAACCAGGTGCCCACGGCGACGTCGCCCGGGTCGGGATCGAAGACGGCGCCCGAGAAGATGACCGATCCTCCGCGTGCGATCGTCACCGGCGTCGCCGGGGAAAGAATCGTCGCGATGGGCGGCGCGTTCCCGGTGGGCGGGACCTGGAGCTGCCAGATGCCGCGCCCGTGGGTCGCCACGCGCAGCATCGAGCCGTCGTCGAGCACCTGGAGATCGTGCACGGAGGAGCTCGGAAGACCGGTTCCGAACTTCGCCCAGGTGGCGCCGCGGTCCGCGGAGCGATAGACGCCGACATCGGTCCCCACGAAAACGACGTTCGGGTCGGTCGGGTCGACGCGGATGACCTGCGCGGGAAACGCCGGCAGGCCGGTCGCGCTCGGCGCCCACGTCAGGCCACCATCGAGGCTCCGGTAAACGCTCGGAACCGTCACCGCAGAGAACGTGGCGTAGGCGATTCCCGAGTTGGTCGGGTCGATGTCGAGGTTCGTGACGAATCGGTCCGGAATTCCCGATGCCGCCGCCCAGGTCTGTCCTCCGTCGCCCGATCGGAAAATGCCCTGCTGCTTGCCGACCAGGAGCATCAGAGGATCCGTGCGGGACAGCGCCATCGAAGCGATCGTCGTGGAAGTCGACCAGGAGGAGCCGTCGGTCGTGGTCGTCGGAAGAGGGACCCACACATTGCCGCCGTCGCGAGAGCGCCAGAGGCGATAGGAACCGGTGTAGATCGTCCCGGCCGATCGCGGATCGAGGCGGAGCACGGACAGGAAAGGCGTCTTTTCACCGGCTTCGTAGGGCGGAGTGACCGACTCGAAGGACGGCAGCGTTGCGAGCCCGGCGCTCTTCGTCCGGTCGATCTCACCGAACTGGATGCTTCCCCACGCCAGTCCCGGCGAGAGCGGGTGGATCGCGCACTCGAATCCGTCGGAGCCGATCACCCGGCGCCACTCCGTCCCGCCGGCGTCCGTCCGCTGGTCGGTGCCGTTGTCCTGAGAGCCCGCCAGGATCCGGTTGAGGTTGATCGGGTCGATCGCCAGCGCGTAGTACTGCCGGGTGACGAGGCCCGCGTTGCGTTCCGACGCCGAGAACCCGTCGTCCGGGCTGGTCCAGATTCCGCCGTCGTTCGCGATCCAGAGCGTCGAGCCCTGGTATCGGAGATCGTGGACGTCCACGTGAGCGTTGCCCGACAGCACGGGAGTGAAGTTCGTCCCGCCGTCCGTCGAGCGCAGATACGTCGTTCCGCCCGCGAGGACGGCGTTGGAGTCCGTCGGCGAGACGACGAGCGTGTTGTTGTACCAGGACTGGTCGGCCATATAGCGCGAGTTCCGGGAGCTCACCGAGGGAAGGTCCGACCAGGTGACGCCCGCGTCGACGCTCTTGTAGACGTGAGACACGACGCTGCCGGAGGCCGGCTTGACGGCCCGCGCTGCATAGAGGACCGAGGGATTCGAGGGGCTGATCGCGACCGACATCCGCTCGGAGAAGGTGTCGGCGGGGGTCGCGGAGGGAAGCCCCGCGCTGCGGTCGGTCCAGGTTACTCCTCCGTCCGTGGATCTCAAGACCCGCGCCGCTGGAAACTGGCACCCCCCGGCCACGCACCAGGTGGTCGCATACAGGTTGTTCGGAGACGTCGCGTCCCGCACGATGTCAGGGACGTCTCCGTGGGCTGTGGGCGAGATGACCGTCGTCCAGGTCGATCCGCCGTTCGTCGAGCGAAGCGCGCCGCGGCTGGTGCCAATGATGAGCTCGTTTGGATTCGTCGGATGGACGCTGATCCGATAGATCCGGGTGGCAACCACCGTTTCCGGAACCGACCACGTCGTTCCTCCGTCGGTGGACTTCAACAGCCCGATTCCCGGAATGAAGTCGACGGCGTAGCTGGCCTCCCCCGTCCCGAGGTACACCACGTTCGAGTCGGAGGGCGCGTAGGAGACGGCGCCCACGGAAAGGTCGTTCAATCCCTCCGTCAAAGGGGTCCAGGTGACGCCCCCGTCCGTCGTCTTCCAGACACCGCCCCCCGCCGCGCCGACGAGCACCGTACCCGAGGAGGTGGGGTGTGGCGCGACGGCCGTCATCCGGCCCGCGCCGTTCGTCGGGCCGAGAGAAATCCACTCTGTCCCCCCGACGCCCAGGGTCAGGCGTCCTCCGCGGCTTTCCTCGCTCCGGAACCGGGCGTACTCGGCCGCAACGCGCGCACGCCGCTGCTCGGGGTCGATGCGCCCTCTCTCGCCGTGGCGCTCGAGATACCAGAGTGCGCGCGCGCGGATCTGATCCGGGCCGTCTTCCTTCCCCTCTGCCGGCGCCGCCGCTCCGACCGGGCGGCTCGCTTTCTCGCCCTGGGCGCGGAGCGCCGCCGGCCCGCAGGCGAGAAGCAGGAGGAAGAGGGCGACGGGGCGCCGCGTCGAGGGTGCTCGAGAGACCGTTCCAGGATTCTAGCAGGGCGCCGTCGGCTGGTGTCCCGTAACGGTGTGCCGCTTTGGGTCCGCTGGGGCGGCCCTTGCGGCCGCCCGCGGGCGGGGACGAGCGCGCCGCCCCCAGAAAACGAAAGGGGCGGCTTGCGCCGCCCCCGGGGAAAGGAAGAAACCCGAGATCACATCTTTTTCATTTC
>DATNMZ010000152.1:0-4755 GCA_035602095.1 Thermoanaerobaculia bacterium | reverse complement strand
CGAAATCCTTGGCAGAGCCGGAGCGTTAGCAGAGGGGGAGGCTTCTCCCCGCGGCCGGAGGCTGCGCTCTTCCAAGCTGCAGAGAGATTCACGGGCCGGAGGGACTGGTGAAGCGATCGCTGCTCGGGCTCGAAGGGGGCGACGCCGACGAGGCGCCGGTCACCCGTTCCCTGCTCGGGCTCGAGGATGCGGTACGCCGCCCCGCGGTACCGCAGGCGCCCGACACGGCCACCGCGAGCTCCGGTGCGGCTCGGGCCGAGAATCCCGGGCGGCTCGGGCTCGAAGGGGGCGACGCGGACGAGGCGCCGGTCACCCGTTCCCTGCTCGGGCTCGAGGAGGCGGCGCGCCGCCCCCCCGTACGTCTGCAGGCGCCCGCAACCGCGACCGCCCGCCCCGAGGCAGCGCTTCCCGAGGTTCCCGCGCGGCCGGGTCTGCCGGTTCCCGGTCTCCCGGCGGACCCGCCCCCCGAGTCGCGAGTGCCGGTCCCCGAGCTCGAGCGCGAGATCCTCGGCGTCGACAAGGGGGAGCGCGCGAGGGCCTTTCCCGTCGAGCGCGCCATCCTCGTTTCGCTCGCCCTGCACATCGTCCTGTTCTTCGCCCTGCTCCACGCGCCATCGGGGGCGGTGGGCGACCACAACCTCTTTCGGGGGATGACCGCGCGCGACAAGACCGACGAAGAAAAGATTCCGATCGTCTTCCGGGCGGCGCCGGGCCCGGAACGCGAAAACCGGAAGCCCTCCGACTTCTCCGACAAGAACCGGCGCGCCGGCGGAGGCGATCGGTCGAAGGGCAAGTCCGAGACCCCCTTCGCTCCCGTTCTCCCCGGCAAGGAGGGGCTCGCTTCCGGGTCCGCGCCCCGCGTCGCCGCGGCTTCCCGGGCGGGCGCCCGGGCCGGGCAGGATCGCTCGGGTACCAGCGGCGCCCCCGCGGAGAAGTCCGCGACCTCCTTCACGCCGCCGGATGCCCTGCGCAACCCGTCCGGCGCCGCAGCCGGGTCGGGCGGGGCGGCCACGACCGGAGAATCCACGCGCCTGCCGAACCTCGAGGCCGTCATCAAGCAGGAGGCGGCGCGCCTGGCGGCGGCCCGAGGGGAAGGCGGAGCGGGCTTCCCCAACGACGGGGGGTTCGTCGACTCCGGGCCCCTCTCCTTCGAGACGAGCTGGTACGACTGGGGCGCCTACGCGGACGAAATGGTCCGCCGCATCAAGCTCCACTGGGACATTCCGAAGCTCGCCGAGCTCGGCTGGAAGGGCAGGCTCACGATTCACTTCGACATCCGGGTGGACGGCAGCGTCTCCGGCGCGACGCTCATCTCGGGATCGGGAATCCCGCCCTTCGATTACGCGGCCATGCAGGCGATCCTGAGGTCCAACCCCTTCCGGCCCCTTCCGAAGGACCTCTTGAAAGAGGTTCCCGGAAAACAGAAGGAGGGCGTGACCGTAACCTTCTTCTACAACATGAGGCCGGGGAAGGACGAGAAGTTCGGAAACGGCTCCTGATGCACTGGCAACCGCCGTTTCGGCGCGGCTCGAAACGGCGTAACCTTTTTCCGGAAGAGACGTCCCGAAGGAATGGGCGTCGGAGGGCCCGATGAATGACCCGGAGGAGATTCGCGCCGCGCTCGAGACGGCGGACACGATCGCGGTGGTTGGCTGCTCGCCGAACCCGGCGCGCCCTTCCCATTCGATCGCCCGCTACTTGATCGAGAGCGGGTACCGCGTCATTCCGGTCAACCCCGGCCACCGCGAGCTCCTGGGCGAGGCCTGCTACCCCTCGCTCGCCGCGATACCGCCCGGCGTTCGCCTGGACATCGTGGACGTGTTTCGCCGGTCCGAGCACGTCGCGCCGATCGCGGACCAGGCGATCGCGCGCGGGGCGGGTTTCTTCTTCATGCAGCAGGGGATCTTCGACCGGGAATCCGCGCTCAAGCTCGAGGCCGCGGGCATTCCCGTCGCGATGGATCGTTGCATCTTAGTCGAGCGGGAGCGGCTCGGGCCGTCCCGAGCGGGGAGGGGAAGGTCGAAGGGTTGAAGCCGATGCCCGTCGGATCGACTTCGAATCGAATGTCGGAATTCCGAAATCGGTAAGCCTGTTCCGAATCAGGACCCCGGCCTATTGCCCGGGGAATCAGGAGAAACGACTCTTATGCAGAAGTCCACCAAGCGAGCCTTATCTTTCTCCGTGCTGATCGCGGCCGCGGTCGTTTTCGGCATGGTCGTCGCGGGCTCCGTCAACGTAACGCCCCGCTCCGAGGCCCAGCGGGCGACGCCGGCGCGCGTCCGCACCACCGGGGTGATCGTCCCGTCCTTTGCGGACATCGCCGAGGAGGCGATGCCCTCCGTGGTCTCCATTACTTCGACGGACATCGTCAAGGGCGCCAGCCGCCGGGGCAACCCCTTCGGCCAGGGCGGAGAGGGCGATCCGTTCGAGTTCTTCTTCGGCCCGCGCCGCAACCAGTCTCGCGGAGGCGACGAGGAGGAGCACAAGGAAGTCCAGGGCGGCTCCGGATTCGTCATCTCGGAAGATGGCTACATCGTGACGAACAACCACGTCGTCGAAAACGCGGACAAGGTAGAAGTTCGCATGGGGAAGGAGCGCTTCCCGGCGAAGATCGTCGGCCGCGACAGTTCGACCGATCTCGCGCTGCTCAAGATCGATGCGCACCGCCGCCTGCCGCCGATCCCCCTCGGCGACTCCGACAAGCTCCGGGTCGGAGAGTGGGTCATGACGATCGGCGATCCTCTGACTTTCGACAAGACGGTGACGGTCGGCGTCGTCTCCGCCAAGGAGCGCAGCGGGCTCACGGCGGACGCCGCGACGCGCTCTTTCGAGAACTTCATTCAGACGGACGCGGCGATCAACTTCGGAAATTCCGGAGGTCCGCTGATCAACGTGAACGGGGAGGTCGTCGGCATCAATACCGCGATGTTCCGGCCGGCGCAGAACATCGGCTTCGCGGTGCCGATCAACACCTTGAAGCAGGTCCTCCCGCAGCTGAGAGACAAGGGCAAAGTCACCCGCGGGTATCTGGGAATCAACATCCAGAACGTGGACCCCGACATCCTGGCCGCTTTCAAGCTTAAAGGGACGGACGGCGCGTTCGTTCAATCCGTCGTCGCCGGAGAGCCGGCCGACAAGGCCGGGCTCAAACCGGGCGACACGATCGTTCGTGTGGACAACCTCCCGGTCAAGGAGACGCGCGACTTGATCGGCTACGTGTCGGCGAGGGCGCCGGGCAGCCGGGTCAAGCTCTCCGTTTTCCGAGAGGGCCGGGAAATGCCCTTCACGGTCACCCTCGCGGAGCGCGGCGTCGAGTCGAAGGCGGACCGCGAAAAGAGCGCCCGCGGCAGCGATGAGTCCCGGGGCAAGATCGGCATCTCCGTGCAAAGTTTGACCTCCGACGTGCGCCGCATGGCCGGAATCGACGCGGGCACGGAGGGCCTCTTCGTCCAGCACGTCAAGGAGGTCTCGCCGGCCGCCGACGCGGGCCTGCGGGAGGGGGACGTCATCACGCAGATCAACGGAAGGCCCGTCGGCTCGACGGAGGAGTTCGGGCGCATCGTGACGAACACGCCGAAGGGCGAGTACCTGAGGCTGTACGTGCTCCGCCCCCAGGCCAAGGTCTCCTTCTTCGCTCTCGTCAAGGTCGGAGACTGAGCTTCCCGAGGTTTGAAGTCGGCGCCCGCCCCCCGGCGGGCGTCGTCGTTTTTCCGCCCTTTTTTCCCCCGTCGGGGCGTGAGGTTTGCTAGAAGGGGTTCCGATGGCGCACAAGATCCTCGTCGTCGATGACGACGCCGGCATCCGCGACGCCCTGCGGATGATCCTCGATTACGAGGGCTACGAAGTCCTTTCGGCCTCCGACGGAAAGGCGGCGCTCGCGGAGCTCGACTCGACGCGGATCGACGCCGTCCTCCTCGACATCAAGATGCCCGGGATGGACGGGTTCGAGATCCTCGATCGCATCGTCGCGCGCGAAGACGCGCCGCCGGTCCTCATGATTTCCGGCCACGGCGACATCGCCACCGCGGTCGAGGCCACGCGCCGGGGCGCGGTCGACTTCCTCGAGAAGCCGCCGCAGCGCGAGAGGATCCTGGTCTCGATTAAGAACGCTCTCTCCCGCGACTCGCTGCGCGCCGAAAACGAGCGCCTCCGCCAGAAGCTCGACGAAGAGTCCGTCCTCGTCGGCCGCAGCGCGCCGATGGCGCGGCTGCGCGCGGAAGTCGCTCGGGCCGCGCCGACGACCGCGACCGTGCTGATCGTCGGCGAGAGCGGCACGGGAAAGGAGCTCGTCGCCCGCGAGATCCACAAGGGCTCCCGGGTCGCCGGCGGACCGTTCGTTCAGGTCAACTGCGCGGCGATCCCGGAGGAGCTCATCGAATCCGAGCTCTTTGGCCACGAGAAGGGCTCCTTCACCGGAGCCGTCCGCCGCCAGACCGGGAAGTTCGTCGAGGCGGACGGCGGAACAATCTTCTTAGACGAGATCGGCGACATGTCGGCGCGCGCCCAGGCGAAGGTCCTCCGGGTGCTCGAGGCCGGCGAGGTCGAGCCCGTCGGCGCCGCGCGCGTGCGTCAGGTCACGGTGCGGGTCATCGCCGCCACGAACCGGGATCTGACGGAGGCGATCAAAGACTCCCGTTTTCGCGAGGACCTCTATTTCCGGTTGAACGTCCTGCCCGTGCGCACGCCGCCGCTGCGGGAGCGGACCGAGGACGTCCCGGAGCTCGTCGAGCACTTCACGCGCTTTTTTTCCCAGCG
>DATNMZ010000151.1:0-2336 GCA_035602095.1 Thermoanaerobaculia bacterium | reverse complement strand
CCGGGCGCGGGGGAGAGGGAACGAGCAGGGAGCGTCGTATAGCATTCTCCGATGGCCAAGATGCCCAAGTCTTCCTTCGAGCTCGCGATGGAACGGCTTCGTGCCTCCGACCCCGCCGGAACGAAGGAGAAGCCCCTGAGCCCCAAGCAGAAGGAAGAGATCGCCGAGGCCAGGCGTGTCGCCACGGCGCGCCTGGCAGAAGTCGAGATCCTTTTCAAGGACGCGATGAAACAGGCCCACGACCCGGCCGAGCGAGAGAAAGCCGAGCGCGAATACCAGATCGACCGCCAGCGGATCAATGAGGACCGCGACCTGGCGATCGATGCGATCCGACGCGCGGGCGCGTAGGCCGTCGGCTTCGCTTGCGGTGGAATCTGCGCCTGCGGCTTTAGACGATACTCAGTCGTGCCTACGAACACTGCTGCTCCTGATGCGGCGATTACCATCCGGGATCTCACCAAACGCTTCGGCGATGTCGTCGCGGTGGATGGCCTCTCGTTTTCCGTCGCCGCGGGGGAGATCTTCGGACTGCTCGGCCCGAACGGGGCCGGCAAGACGACGACGATCCAGCTCCTTCTCGGCCTGACGACCCCCACCTCCGGCGAGATCCGCATTCTCGGACGGACGATGCCCCGCGACCGGCTCGCCATCCTGCAGCGGGTGAACTTCTCTTCCGCATACATCTCCCTGCCTTCGAACCTGACCGTCCGGCAGAATCTCCGCGTCTTCGCCGGCCTCTACGGCATCCGGAAGCCCTGGAAGAAGATCGACGAGCTCCTGGACCTCTTCGAGGTCGCGGACTCCAGCGAGAAGGCGACCGGAGCGCTCTCGTCGGGCCAGCTCACGCGCGTCAACCTTTGCAAGGCGCTCTTGAACGACCCGGAGATCCTCTTCTTGGACGAGCCGACCGCGAGCCTCGACCCGGACATCGCGGACAAGGTGCGCACGGCCCTTCAGAAGCTCCGGCGCGAGCGCGGCGTAACGATCCTGTACACCTCCCACAACATGCGGGAGGTCGAGGTCCTCTGCGATCGCGTCCTGTTTCTCTCCCGCGGGCGCGCCGTCGCGCAAGGCCCGCCCCGAGACGTCATCGCCCGCGCGCAGAGCGCCTCGCTCGAGGACGTTTTCATTGCGATCGCGCGCGACGGGGACGTGCTCGACGCCTCCGAACGGGGAAGGCCGGGATGAGGTCGCGGATCGGCGCTCTTCTCCTTCGTTACCTCTACCTCTATCGGCGGAGCGCGGCGCGGCTCATGGGCGTCCTCTTCTGGCCGGTCATGGATCTGCTCGTCTGGGGGTTCCTGACGTCTTACCTCGAGCGGATCGCGGCTCCCCCGGCCGTCACCTTTCTGCTAGGGGCCGTCATCTTCTGGGACATCTTCTACAGCGCGCAGCAGGCGATCACCCTGTCGATCACCGAGGACATCTGGGCGCGCAACATCCTGAACGTCTTCGTCGCTCCCGTGAGGACCTGGGAGCTGCTCGTCGCGACATCCCTGATCGGAGTCTTGCGGGCCACGGTGTCCGCCTCCGTACTGGCGATTCTCGCGCGGGTCTTCTACGGGTTCCCGCTGTTTGCGATCGGGTTGCCCCTGCTTCCCTTCTACTTCTCGCTCCTCCTCTTCGGATGGGCGATGGGGATGTTCACGATGGCGCTCGTGCTCCGGTTCGGCCAGGCGGCGGAGGCGCTCATCTGGGGCATTCCCTTTCTCATCCAGCCGCTCTCGGCCGTGTTCTATCCGGTCTCCGTCCTGCCCCCGTGGCTCCGCACGATCTCCCTTCTGCTCCCCTCGACGCACGTCTTCGAAGGGATGCGCACCGCGCTCGCGACCGGACGGGTCGACACCTGGACCTTCGTGGCCGCCGTCGGATTGAACGCGGTCTATCTGGCGGTGGGAGCCGCCTTCTTCGGATGGATGCTCGGCCGGGTGCGGGAGAAGGGATATCTGGCGCGGCTGGGAATGGATTGAAGAAGCAGTTGTCCGTTGTCAGTTGTCAGTTGTCAGTTGTCAGTTATCAGTTGTCAGTCATCCGGGCGACGGATCTGAGGGCGGACTTCGCGGAAGAGGCTACTTGACTGCGGCGAGGACTGCCGGCGTCCACCAGGACAGGATTCGCTTCACGTATCCGACCGTTTCGCGGTAGGGGGGCACGCCACCGTAGCTTTCGACGGCGTTCTCGCCGGCGTTATAGGCGGCCAGCACGAGCTCGGGCTTCCCGTCGAACCGGTCGAGAAGCTCGCGCAGATACCGCACTCCGCCTCGAACGTTCGCCGCGGGGTCGAAGGGCCGCCGAACGTCCAGCCGCCGCGCGGTCGCGGGCATCAGCTGCATCAG
>DATNMZ010000150.1:0-5122 GCA_035602095.1 Thermoanaerobaculia bacterium | reverse complement strand
GTCGAGTTCCTCATCGGGGAGTCGGACCCCTTCCCGCTGTTCCGACTGTCGGTGGGACACTTCGATTACAGGATCCTGCGCGAGATCTCCGCCGGTTTCATTCACGCGTCTCTCGGCGAGCCATCGGATCGCGCGCATCGGGTGTTGACTCTGTCGCGGAGCTGGGGCGGCGGAGAGGTCTTTCAGGTGCGCGAGCAGATCCGCCTTCCGAGCGACCCCTAGCCTTAGCCTTAGAGAGCCGAGAGTTTTCGCTTTCGGTGGCGTTTCCCCTCAGAATCGAGTCGACTCGAGTCTCGTCCCGCCGCGCATAAACGAAGGCCCGCCGCCGCCCGAGGCGACGCGCGGGCCCCCTCGGAAATCGACGCTTACTTCTTCGCCTTGTGAGAACGCCGCAGCTCGGTGACCCACATCTTTCCATCCTTTTCCGTGTAGTCGAAGTGGATGGAGTCGCCGACCTGAAGCTCCGGCACCGTGACGTTCTTCATCTTGGTGGTCTCCGTCCAGTAGAGATTCCACTCGTCGTTCTTCTCGCCGGAAACAACCAGCATCTTCTGGTCCGAATCGATCCGGACGATCTTGCCCTCGTGAGGCCGCCTTTCGGCGAGCGCCGCCGAGGAAAGCCCGATCAGGGTCAACAGGGAGACGGCGGCAAACAAGGTCTTTGTCTTTCTCATGCATACCTCCTGGGACCCTGACAGGCAAAAAATGAGCCAGAACCCCCTCGACGGCCACGGTGTTATCGTTGCGCAAAACACATGTCCATTGCTCTGGCTGACGAGAAACCCGAAACGGAGCACAAGGCCTCGCGGGCGAACTTTCGCTGGACCCTGACGGAGCCGTGGGACGAACGTCGCCTCGCGGCATTCCTCATGACGAAGCACCGGCGCAACGACGCCGACTGGACTCGCCGCTCCTCCCCCTTCTTCGCGTCCTTCGGTCAGATGACGATCGAGTGTTCCATTCCGGTCACCGGGCCCGAGACGCTTCCGGAGCTCGAGAGGCTCCTGACCCGGGAGCTCCTCGGAATTCTGACGGGGGCGAGCCGCGTCTACGAAGAGATGGCCTCGGGCCCGGATTGGAAGAAGGTCACTCCGCCGTGACCGAGCCGCAAGCCGGAATCGGAAGAGGAATCGCGGGCCCCGCCCGGGAAGTCCCGACTCCGCATCCCCGATTCCCGCGCCGGGGGCTTTCGGTCGATCTCCTATAATCCCCGCGACAAAGGGGGGCCAGGATGCTGTCCGTTCCCTCACTCCGGCTCAACCAGTTCGGCGTGCGGTTCTATGAGGCTCTGCTCTCCGGTGCGGACCTCCAATCGCTCGTCGGATTCGAGGTGCTCTCCTTCGGGCCGGGCAACCAGACCACGCGAGGGAAGGCCCGGCCGAAGGCGGGAGGCCGCGTGAACTGGGACCTTCTGGAACGGAAAATCGGCTCGTCCGAGCAGGCATACCAGCGGCCGATCATCCAGAAGAAGATCGAGGAGCTCGTGGCCTATTACCTCCAGTGCGCGGATTCCGGGACGCTCCCGGCGATCGCGGGGAGCGTGCTGCTCGTCTCCGACCGCCGTCTCGAGTTCTCCCCCTCCGGGGGGCGGGCGGACATGGGCGCCTTGAAGCTTCCCGACGAGGGCGGCATTCTCCGGGCGCTCGACGGCCAGCACCGGCTCCTCGCCCTCCATCAGCTCGCCGAGAAGCACAATCTCAAGGACTTCCAGGTTCCGGCGGTCGTCTTCGACGCGCTGACTCCGGACCAGGTCGTCGAGCTCTTCGTGACAATCAACAGCAAGCACACGAAGTTGAACCCGTCGCATCTGATCTCGCTCTCGGGCCGCCGGCTCTACCGGGACGAAAACCTCGCGGCCGCGCACGACGTCATCCGAGCCTTGAACGAGGATGATCACTCCCCCTTGCGCGGGCAGATCAAAGTCCTCGGAATCGGCAAGGGAACCGTCACGCAGGCGGCGCTTGCCGATGAGCTCCGCGACGTGTTCGCCTCCATGGACGCCGCCGGCGGCCGCATGGCGCGAGAGTTTCGGGAGAACGCCCGGCGCTTCTTCCTGAACTACTTCAAGGCGGCGGCCCGTGCCTTTCCCGCGGCGTTTGCGGGCCGCAAGTACTCGATCAAGAGCTCCACTTCTCTCCGCGCATTCATCCGCATCGTCCCCTACGTCATCGCGATGATCCGGAGCCGGGCGGGTGACGTGTGGTCCTCGGGCGAGCTCGACGCGGCGCTGCGCCCCTGGGCGGAAGCCATCGGCGACCGGCGGTTCGAGACGGAGGGCGCCTGGAAGGAGAAGATGACCGGCGGGACCCGCTCGGCGGTCGAGATTCTAGCCCGGGAGCTCCGGCAGGGACTCAACACGTAACGCGTCGGCACGGCGGGGAACTTCGCCGCCGCATTTTCGTAGATTCAGGAGAGGAGCGCACGGATATGGCCGCATTCGGAGGATGTCTCATGGTCCTGGTCGTCGGCGCGTTTGTCGCCGCCATCTGGGCCATCTGGCGCTACAACAACCTCGTCGCGCTCAAGAATCAGGTGGCCAACGCGTGGAAACAGATCGACGTCCAGTTGAAGCGCCGCCACGACCTGATCCCGAACCTCGTCGCCTCCGTCAAGGGAGAGATGCAGTTCGAACAGGACACTCTCGAGAAAGTGATCCAGGCCCGCAACAGCGCGGTCGCCGCCCGAGGGGTCGCCGACACGGCGGAGAAGGAGAACGCCCTGACGCAGACGCTCTCCCGCCTGTTCGCTCTCGCGGAGAACTATCCCACCCTGAAGGCCAACGAGAGCGTGCGCGCCCTGATGGAGGAGCTGACCTCGACCGAGAACAAGATCGGGTTCGCGCGCCAGTTCTACAACGACATCGCGACCCGCTTCAACACCGCCCAGGAGGTCTTTCCCGACAAGTTCATCGCCTCCGCGTTCAATTTCCAGCGCGTGGAGCTCTTCGAGATCGCGACGCCGGCGGAGCGGGAAGTGCCGCAGGTGGATCTCGGTTTGAGGCCCCGATAGTCGTCAGTTTTCAGTTATCAGTTTTCAGTTTTCCCGGACCGCCAGTCGGTCCGCCATGCCGCCCGGTTCGAAAGAACTGAGAACTGACGACTGACAACTGACAACTGACAACTTCCCCATGAACCTCTACGACCAGCAGAAGCGCAATCTCCGGCGCACCGCCGGGATCCTCGCCGGGTTCATCGTCTTCGTCACCCTGCTCGGGATGGGCGCCGACATGTTCCTCTACGGGTCGGGCGCGAGTCCCGGCCTTCCGGTGGTGACGATTGGAGCGCTTCTGTTCGGCAGCGGCTCCGCCCTGTGGTCGCTCCACGGAGGCGATCGCGCGGTGCTCGACTCGACGCAGGCGCGGCCTCTCGACCTCTCCGATCCGCGACAAAAGACGCTCGACAATGTGGTGGAAGAGATGGCGATCGCAGCAGGGCTTCCGAAGCCGGCGGTCTACGTCGTGCCCGATCCGGATCCGAACGCTTTCGCCACCGGCTCCGGGCCGGAGAAGTCCTCGATCGCGGTGACCGCGGGCCTGCTCGGAACCCTCACCCGGGAGGAGCTCCAGGCCGTTGTCTCTCACGAGATGTCGCACATCCGAAACTACGACGTGCGGGTGATGACCGTCGTGGCCGCGCTCGTCGGGTCCGTCTTGCTGATTTCCGACTGGGGCCGGCGTGGAATGTCCTGGGGCGGCGGACCGCGGAGCGACGACGACGACCGAGGGAGATCCGGCGGCTTCGCGATCGTGTTCTTCATTCTCTGGGTGCTGTCTCTCATCCTCGCCCCGCTCATCGCCCAGCTCGTGGCGATGTCGGTCTCGCGGGAGCGGGAGTACCTCGCCGACGCTTCCGGCGCGGAGCTCACCCGGAACCCCCTGGCGCTGGCCTCGGCGCTCGAAAAGATCGACGCGGCGGCCGCACCGACGCGATCGATCAAGCAGGGAGTGGCCCACCTGTGCATCGAGGACCCGCGCGGCCGCGCCGTGAACGAGCGGGAGGGGGCGTTTTCGAACCTCTTCGCCACGCACCCTCCGATCGCGAAGCGGATCGCGCTCTTGAAGGAGATGGCCTATCAGATGAGCGGCGCGCGCTGACGCGCCCGCCGCTCAGTTGTCAGTCGTCAGTTATCAGTCGTCAGTTCCAGCTGTCGGCTGTCAGCCATGAGTCATCAGGCGTCCGGTATCGGTTGTCAGTTGGTTGTCGGTTTCGCGGTATCGAATTGGTTCAGAACTGAAAACTGAGAACTGATAACTGATAACTGACAACTACCCTCAATCCAGATCGATCTCCCGCACGGGCTTCGAGTCGTCCTTCTTTGCCTTATCGAAGAGCTCGTCGAACTTGCGGTTCAAGACGTCCTTCTTCGATTTCTCCGCCTCGACGGAGGCCGCGAACTTGCGTTCGCGCTCGACGTCGTGGGTCTTCAGCGCTCCGATCGCATCGTCCACGGTCTGGAACGCCCGGGCCGCTTTCGGCGCCTCGTGCGCGATCACCGCGCGGAGCTCCGGGTCGATCTTCAGCCGCGCGTTGCAGCAGGGGCAGAGCAGCTCGAAGTCCATGGAAGAAGTGTAAGCGAGGTCGTGAGGCGTGAGGCGTAAAGCGTGAGGCGCAAAGGGAACCCAGGCGGGGAACCTGCCCCAACTCCACGTCTTAACGTTTTACGCTTAACGCCTAACGCCTCACGTCTTATAGCCCTTCCGGTCGCGCCGCTCCTGACGCTCCCGGCGGTCGGGACGGCCCGCGTCCGGCCGGGGGGCGAGCAGGCGGTCGAGACGCCGGGCTTCCACGACTTCCGGAGAGGGCGGGGGCGTCACATCCTCGTACAGTTTGCGTGCCTCCGCCTTCGGAATCGAGCGCGAGGCGAGCCCCTTCACGATCAGGGATCGTGCGCCGCCCCGAGGGTTGCTGATCGTCAGACGGTCGCCCGGCCGGACCTCCCGGTGCGGTTTCGCCCGAGAGCCGTTGACGTCCACCTTGCCTCCTTCGATGGCCGCCTTCGCCCGAGACCGGGTCGGACAGAGGCAGGCGACGTGGAGCCAGACGTCCAGGCGAACCGACTCCGACGGGGAGGTTTCGGTCAGAGCTCGAATCCGTCTTTCGAGTCCCGAACCGGCTGTTTCCGG
>DATNMZ010000149.1:0-5093 GCA_035602095.1 Thermoanaerobaculia bacterium | reverse complement strand
GAACTGACATCCGCGGAGGTCGCCGCCGCCTACGACTACCTCGTTCGATACCCGCCCCGGCGATGAAGTATCAGAAGGAATAACCGCGCTATGGCATGACTGAATTGTCGCTTCTTCCGGCACCGCGTCGAAGGGTCGCAGGTGACGAAGTTCCGCATTTGAGGCCCGCGGGGTCTTAATACGATCAGAAAAAACGATTGGAGATGCGCCGACCGGTCGTTCACGATCGAGTTCAGCGAACCCAGGAAAGCCGACACGCCCGGCAGGCGAAGAAATGTCCAGGGTCTGAGTCCATTTCTTCACGAGTGCTGAAGAAACCGAACGCGTTCTTGACAGCAGGAAGCAGGGAGAAACCGGCTGAGACCTCGTCAGACCCCCGCGCTTACCGTGGTTGCGCAGCTCGGCGTGCCCGTTCGACTCGCTGCTGTCGCGTGCAGCCTCGGGGACGAATTGCCGGAGCCCGACGCGCCCCGCGCCGCCCGAACCGACTCGATGGCCGGGGAAGAGGGGCGCTGATTCGAATGCATCATTGCGAACCCGCCTCCGGCGGTATTCAATTTCGCCGAATCCCACATGTCCTCGGGGCACAGGCACTCAACGGGAAACCGCTCCGAGAAGGGGTGAGAGCATGAGGATCCTTCGGCCGGCGGCCGCTCTCGCACTGGTGGCGAGCGGTTTCATCGCGCCTTCCTCCCGAAGCGCCACGCGGGTCATCGCGCCGCGTGGCGACGCCGCGGAAAACCGATACGGCCGCACCGCTGCCGAGTATTACCTGACCGCCGAGCAGACCGATTACGTGCGCCCCGGTTTCAAGATCAAGATCAACAGCGTGACGATCGGAGGCAACCGCAAGCCGGTCGTCGACGTCACGATCACCGACGACCTCGGCCAGCCGATCGATCGCAAGGGGATCCTGACCCCCGGCCCGGTGACGTTGAGCTTCGTCCTCGCCTGGTACGAACCCTCGACGCGCAACTACACGACCTATGCGACCCGGAAACAGACGAGCCCGATCACGGGCGCGAGCGCGGACCAGCCAACCTCCGACTCCGGCGGCGTCTACACGGACGTGGACCTCGGGCACTTCACGTACACCTTCGGAACCGTTCTGCCGTCCGGCTTCGACATGACCAAGACTCATACGCTCGCCGCGTACGGGCGCCGGTCGATGCCGGCCGAAGTCCTGAACGGAAAGGTCTACATCGACAACGACGAGCTCGACTTCCGCCCGGACAGCCAGCCGGTGACGGCGAAGTGGGACGAGATCCAGGAGAGAAATGCCTGCAACCAGTGCCACAACCCGCTCCAGGCGCACGGAGACGTCCGCCAGGACGCGAAGCTGTGCGTCCTCTGCCACTCTCCGCAGAACACCGACCCCGACACCGGCAACCTGCTCGACATGCGCGTCTTCATCCACAAGATTCATCGGGGCAAGAACCTGCCGAGCGTCCAGGCGGGCACCCCGTACCACATCGTCGGTAACGCCCAGACCGACCACGATTTTTCGACGGTCGTCTTCCCGCAGGACATCCGCAACTGCCAGAACTGCCACGAAGGACGAAACCCGGCCCAGAAGCCATCGCAGTCGGACGTCTGGTACACCAAGCCCGCCCGCGCGCCGTGCGGCGCCTGCCACGACAACATCGATTGGGTGACGGGCGCGAATCACCCGGGCGGCCCTCAACCAAACGACCTGGCCTGCGCGAGCTGCCACGTCCCCCAGGGCGACTCGGAGTACGACGCCTCCATCAAGGGCGCGCACACGGTCCCCTATCGCTCGAAGCAGCTCAAGGGCTTGAACGCGACGATCCTCTCCGTGGACAACGTCGGTGCGGGAAAGAAACCGGTCGTGACCTTCAAGCTCACGGAGAACGACGGCACCGTGCTCGATCCGAAGCCGTTCGGCTCGAGCCTGAACGTCCTGCTCGGGGGACCCACGACCGACTACGCTATCGATCCTTTCCGGGAAAATGCGAGCGGCGCGACCTTCAGCAACGGGCAGGCCGTCTACACGTTCCAGAACGCGATTCCCGCTTCGGCCAAAGGCAGCTGGGCGGTCGCCATCGAGGCGCGCCGCACCATCAATCTCAAGAAAGCGGATGGCTCGATTGTGGAGACCTACACGGAGGGGGCGGTCAACCCGGTCAAGTACATCGCCGTCACGGACCCCCGGCCCGTGCCCCGGCGCAACGTCGTCGTCCTCGAGAACTGCAACAAGTGCCACGACCGGCTCGCGACGACGTTCTCTCATGGCGGCCAGCGCATCGCCATCGAAGAGTGCGACATGTGCCACAACCCGAACGCGTCGGACAAGGCGCGGCGCCCGGCCGATCAGAACCCCCCCGAGTCGATCGCGTTCAAGAGGATGATCCACCGCATCCACACGGGCGAGAACCTGACGCAGGACTTCTCGGTCTTCGGCTTCGGAGGCGTGAAGAACACCTTCAACGAGGTCCGCTATCCGGGAGACCGCCGCGACTGCCTCCAGTGCCACACGAGCGCTTCGACGTTCGACCTTCCGCTTCCTCTTGGAGCGATACCGGTCGTCACGCTGCGTGACTACTTCTCGCCGCAGGGACCGGGCACGGCCGCGTGCCTCGGTTGCCATGACAACGGCGACGCCGCGGCGCACGCCTTCCTGAACACCGTGACCTTCCCGGGAGCTTCGAGTCCCAACGAGGCGTGCGCGACGTGCCACGGCGCCGGAAAGGACTGGGACGTCGCGAAGGTCCACGCCCGGTAGCGTGTCCGGCGCAGCCGGGCCGGTTCGAGGACCGGCCCCGGATCCGGCGTTTCGAAGGGGGGATGCGATGGCGGCGAGACTGTAGGTGATCGGAACCGTCCCCGCGCTGATCCTCGCCGGACTCCTCGGCCGCGCGCCTTCCGCGCAGGTGACACCGGCTCCGGCGGCGACGCCCGAGGCGGCGCAGGCCGCGCCCTCGGTGCCCGCCCCGAAAGCCGAGGCTCCCCCGCTCTGCACCGATTGCCACGAGGACCAGGGCAAGTCGTTCCCGGGGAATCCCCACAGCCGCCGCATCCGCGCTGCGAAGGAAGCCGCCGGAGCCGCGCCATCGCCGGCGTCGCCCAACGTTCTCTGCCAGAGCTGTCACGGCGACGGAGCCCGGCACATGGAGACGAGCGGAGAAGACAGGTCGGACATCCGTGTCTTCCGCGGTCGAAAGGCCGCCGACTTCTGCACCACCTGCCACAGGGAGAGCACCTCCCATGCTTCCTTCCAGACGGGCATGCACGCGTCATCGGAGTCTGTCCACTGCATGAGCTGCCACTCGATCCACCATCCCGATCCGAAGAGCGCGCACTTGAACGTCCAAACGCCTCAGGCGCTGTGCCAGTCGTGCCACCCGGTGACCGCGGCGACGATGCGCGAAAAGCCGTTCACGCATCGGCCGGTGACCGGCGTCATGGAATGCATCTCCTGCCACGACCCGCACGGACGGCCCGGACGCGAGAGCCTCAAGCTGACCCGGTCCGGGGAGCTTCCGTGCCTTTCCTGTCACTCGGAGAAGCGAGGACCGTTTGTCTTCGAGCACCCGACGGGGCTGGCCGCGGATTCGGCCTCCGACTGCCTCCGGTGTCACGAACCGCACGGCTCCTCGAATCCGAAGCAGCTCGTTCGCGCGCGGACCGAGCAGCTCTGCCTCGAATGCCACTCGCGGATCTCGGCGAACACTCTCGGCTCCCAGCCTCCGTCGATCCACAACCTCTCTCTGCCTCGTTGGCGCAACTGCACGACGTGCCACGTCGCGATTCACGGCTCGAACCTCTCGCCGGCGCTCTTCAAGTAGGGAACGGGAATGAGAAGCGCGCAACGGTCTTTCTCGACGTTCCTCGTCGCCGCCGCGATCGCGCTCGGCGGGGGAAAAGCGGCTGCACAGACCATCCCGCTGGACGTCGAGGTCGGATACCGGTTCCTGGACGTCTCCGGGAACCGCGACATGTATCGAAGCCAGATCGACGAACGTTCGGGACTCCTGCTCCGGTCACTGACTCTGACCACGGCGGATCTCGGTGGCCGTACGGACTTCGTCGATCACATCCGATTCGACGCGACGGATCTCGGGGTGGGGCCGGCCGGGGGATTCCGTCTCGAGGCGGGGCTCGGCGGCATCTACCGGCTGCGAGCGAGCTATCAGAAGCTCGACATGTTCAGCGCGCTACCAAACTTCGCGAACCCGTTTCTCGCGACCGGGGTCATCCCCGGGCAGCACACCTACGATCGGACACGCCATCGCTTCGACACGGAAATCGAGCTCTTTCCGGGCGGCGCCGTCACCCCAATCGTCGGCTACTCGCGCAACAGCTACTCCGGCCCGGGTTTCACGACCTACCACGTCGGAAACGACGAGTTCCGCCTGACGCAGAATCTGTCGGACCTCGACCAGGAGGTCCGGGCTGGGGCGTCGTTTCAGGCCGGCCCGAACTCCGGACAGGTTCTCCAGGGCTGGCGCAAGTTCCGTTCGGACGAAACGCTGAGGCTCGCCCCGGGCGCTCAGAACGGCAACAACGCCGGACCGGTCCTGGGGGTCCCCGTCCTCCTGACGGGATTCACGCGGGAGACGTCCACCGAGGTCAACACCCCGGCGACGAGCGCGTTTGTGACGGGCCGGTTCGGTCCCCGCGTCCGCGTGATCGCGTCGTACACGAGGGCGCGCGGGTCGTCCGACACCGACGAAAAGGAAGACCTGACGGGCAATCTGGTGAGCTTCGAGATCAGCCGGTTCTTCCACGGACTCTCCGAGCCCATCTCCTCGAGAGCGACGGCAACCCAGTGGGCCGGAAGCGGCCGGGTGGAGATCGGGCTCGTCGACGGGGTCGAGCTCGAGGCGGGTTACGTTCGGCGGCACCGGGAGCTCGACGGTTACGCGCTCATCTCGACATTGTTTCTCGACACGCTCACGTTCTCGAGCTCGGATCCTCCGAACATCGAGCGGCTTCTCGAGGCGCGGACGTCGATCGATCGGACGGAGTCGGTTTACGAAGCGAATCTGGTGGCGCGGGGGCTCGGACCCGTGTCGATCCGGGGCGGTTATTCGCAGACGAATCAGGACCTCTCGATCAGCGCGGACCCGTCC
>DATNMZ010000148.1:0-8370 GCA_035602095.1 Thermoanaerobaculia bacterium | reverse complement strand
TTCGGTTGCCGCGCTCGTGCCCAAGGCCGAGATCGAGGGAGACATGGGCGACTCGCACATGGGTCTCCAGGCGCGTCTCATGAGTCAGGCACTGCGCAAGCTCACCGGCGCGATTGCCCGCTCGAAGACGTCGGTCATCTTCATCAACCAGCTGCGCGAAAAAATCGGCGTCATGTTCGGCAACCCCGAGACGACGACCGGCGGCCGCGCGCTCAAGTTCTACGCCTCCATCCGGATCGACATCCGGCGCATCGCGTCGCTGAAGGACGGGGAGACCGTCGTCGGCTCGCGGACCAAAGTGAAGGTGGTGAAGAACAAGGTCGCCTCGCCCTTCCGGCAGGCGGAATTCGACATCAACTACGGCGAGGGGATCTCCCGGGAGGGCGAGCTTCTCGACATGGGGATCGAAGCGAAGATCGTCGAGAAATCCGGTGCGTGGCTCTCCTATGGGGACCTCCGGATCGGACAGGGGCGGGAGAACGCGAAACAGTTCCTTCGGGAGAACCCGGAGCTCGCCAACGAGATCGAGATGAAGCTCCGCAAGCATCTCGGCCTCCTGCCTCCCGACCCGATCGACAAGACGCCGCCGGCGGCCGATTCCGGGGCGAGCGCCCGCGAGAAGGAAAAATCCGCGGCCGAAAAAGCCCGGCGATAGCGATTCGGACGGCCGGCTTCGCGACCGCCTCGGGAAAACGGGAACGATCCTTGCGAGATTCCGGTTTCCCCATGCGAATGACGCGATTTTCGAGCGCCCGTCTTCACGCGGGCGCTCTTGCTTTGTTTCTCCTTCTCTGCGCCGCCTCCGCGGCCGCCGCGACCCGTCTCCAGATTGCGGGAGCGCGCGCCGACGGAACGTGCCCGGAGCGCTCCGCCGTGCTCGGCATCGCGCGAACGGGCGGTCCCGTCCCGCCTCCGGACGACGTCTCCCACTGCCTGCTCATCGTCGACGTGCGCGATCTTTCGGACGCCTTCCTCGAGGACTCGACTTCCCGGCTCGCGCGCTTCCGCGCGCTTCCGTTCGTGCTCCTCGATCTTTCGGAGTCGGCGGGCGAGCCCGCGCGAATCCCCTTCGCGGTGAAGAAACTTTCCTCCGCCGTCCGTGCCGTTTCTCCCGGCGCCCAGATCGGACTCGACCTCGGGGCCCGGCCGTCCGGAGACGAGGATCTTTCGCCCTACGCCGACGCGCTCGTGCCGCGCCCCGAGGGGGTGGCGGCCGTCGACGACGGCTCGATCGTCGGCCGCTGGCTGTTGCGCCCTCGCGACCTTCCGGCTGTAGGGGCCGCGCTGGACATGCTCGAACGCATCCCGCGTCCGGAGCTTTCGGCCGTGCGGCTCGTCGCCGTCACGAGCGCCGCCGGAAAGCCGGTCGACGAGGAGGGGTTTCACCGGCTCGAACGGCTCCAGGCCTACTTCACCGAGGACGTGTCGCCGGATACGACGCCGACGCTCGTCCGGGTCGGGGATCTGTCCTACCCGGCGCTCCGGTTCTTCGACGGCAAGCGCTTCACCCCGATCCTCTTCCTTCACGAATCCCCTCGCGCGCAGATCGAGATCCCGAACGCAACGATGGCGTCGGCTTCCGTCCAGAACCTCTCTACGGGCGCTCGCCGCGACTTCGACCTGCGCGGGGCGAAGACCCTCGTGCTCGATCCTTCGAAGGGAGACCTCGCCGTCGTTCTCCGTCCCGCGGCGAGGCCCGGAGGCGACACGCGGACGGATCTCAAGGTCGGCGCCGAGCGCGGCTTGACGGCCGAGGAGATCGTCGCGCGCGAGCGCGCCTGGGAAACGGGGCAGCGAGAGAGGATCGAGTCCTACATCGGCGACATGAAGGCCTCCCTGCGATTTCGAATCGCGGAGGTCAACGAGACTTTCGACCTGACGATCCGGGGCCCGTTCTTCTACCGCCGCGGGGAGCCCGCCGACTGGGAGTGGAGCGAGTTCTATTTGAACGGCGTCAAGTGGAAGGGCAAGACTCTTCCGAAGCTGCCGATCCTGCAGCCGGAGAAAGTCACCACGCTCCCCCTCGACATCCGCCTCTCCGAGGACTACGTCTACGAGCTCAAGCCCGAGGGGACGGTCGAGGGGCGCCGCGCGTACCACGTGTCGTACGCGCCGAAGAGCTCCGTCGGCGACCGACCGATCTACCGCGGCAGCGTCTGGATCGACAAGGAGACCTTCGCGCTCCTGCGCCGCGACTCCATCCAGATGAACTTGAAGGGCGAGACGCTCTCCAACGTCCAGACCGAGCATTACCGCCGGGTGCCCGGGCACCCGGAGCTCCTGCTCCCTCTCGAGATCAAGGGGCAGCAGGTTTTCTCGACGGCCGGCCGAACGACCGCGATCGAGCGGGACGTCGTTCTCGAGACGGTGGACTTGAACCCCGCGGACTTCGCCGAACGCCGCGCGAAGGAATACGCCTCGCCGGCGCAGATGATCCGGGACACCGACGTCGGCATGCGCAACCTCATCCCGGACCCCGCGGTTCCCGGCGCTCGGATCGTCGAGACGAAAGTGTCGAAGAAGAGCACGTTCGGCATCCTCGGCGGCTTCTACGACAAGTCGCTCGACTACCCCGTCCCTTTGATCGGGATCCAGCATTTCAACTTCGACCTCTTCGGGAAGGGCAAGCAGCTGTCCGTCTTCTTCGGGGGGGCGCTCCTGACGACCAACTACTCCGACCCGGCCTTCCTGGGGTCGCGGTTCGATCTCGGGGCGGACCTCTTCGGTGTGGCGGTCCCCTTCGGGGACGTCTCGTATCGGAACGGCAGCGAGGTCAAGTCCGAGAAGATCAAGCATCTTCCTTCGACCCTGGAGCTGAACCTCGGACGCCCGCTCGGGCCGTACCTGAAGGCGTCGCTCGGCATCCTGGCCAAGTACGACAACTACCAGCGGGACAAGGACACGGGGGCAAGCTTCGTCACCCCAGTCGACACGATCACCAATGGCGTGGAGTTGAAGCTCATCGCGAACATCTCCGGATTCAACGCATCGGTCGCGGGAAACTACTCCCGGCGGCAGAAGTGGGAGCGATGGGGCGATCCGGCGACCTCCGAGTACGACCCCTCGCAGAAGGACTACTTCCGCTGGGACGCGACGATTTCGAAGGACCAGTACTTCGCCGGTTTCCGAAAGCTGCACGTTTCGGTTTCCTATCTCGGAGGCACCGACCTCGACCGGTTCTCGAAGTACGAGTTCGGCGCGTTCTCCGGGCATGCGCTCCGCGGCTTCCACAACGGCAGCCTGCGCACGGAAAAGGCCCTGGTCGCGAATCTCTCCTACGGGTTGAACATCGAAGACATCATCCGCTTCGAAGGCTTCTACGATCAGGCCCTCTTGAGCGACCGCGTCTCGGGCTTTCACAACACCTACTTCTCGGGAGCGGGCCTCCTCGCTTCCTTGAACGGCCCCTGGAAGAACTCCCTCTTCCGCGCGGAGATCGGCGTCCCCGTCGTGCGCCACGGTGTCTCCGGGTTCGTCTTGAACGTCCTGGTCCTGAAGCTGTTTTAGCGGCGGGAAACGGGAAACGGCGAAGACTAAGTCTCGATCGCCGCCTTCTCGATCTCGAATACGTAGACTTGCCCCTCTTTTCTTCGAGAGAGCAGCTTCGCGCCGGTTTCCCGGCAATAAGAATCGACGTCGACGACGGCCTCCGGATCGGTCGCGAGAAGGCGCGCGCGCGCACGGGGCGGGCCCGCTTGCAGCGCCGCGGCGAGGCGCAACACGGGCAACGGACAGAAAAGCCCTCGCGCGTCAACTTCCACCCCTTCCGGAAACTCCGGATCGATGACCGGCTTCATTGGCTCATGGTGGCCCGGATCGAAGTTCGCGTCCAGCGCTGCGGCGGCCTCTTTCGTTTCCCGTTTTCCGTTTCCCGATTCCCGGCTCCGTTTTGCCGGTATATTTCCCCTCCCATGGCGGACCCGATTCCGTTTCCTTCGGCGGTGACGCCGATCCGGCGGGCGCTGCTCTCCGTCCACGACAAGTCCGGCGTGGCGGAGCTCGCCCGCGAGCTCGCTTCGCGCGGGGTCCGGCTCGTCTCGACGGGCGGAACCGCGGCGCACCTGAAAGAGGTGGGACTCGACGTCACCCTCGTCGAAGAGGAGACGGGGTTCCCGGAGATCCTCGGAGGCCGGGTCAAGACGCTTCACCCGAAGATCTTCGGCGGCGTTCTCGCGGATGGAGGCCGGGACGACCATGCCCGAGAACTGGCGGAGAGGTCCATCGAGGCCTTCGATCTCGTCGTAGTGAACCTCTATCCGTTCGAGCAGACGGTGGCTCGCGGCGCGGGACGGTCGGAGACGACGGAGATGATCGACGTCGGGGGGTGCGCCTTGATCCGCGCGGCCGCGAAAAACCACGCGCGCGTCGCAGTCGCCGTCGACCCCTCGGACTACGACGTGCTCCTCGACGAAATCCGGGCCTCGGGCGGAACGACCGGAGTCACCCGCCACCGTCTGGCGGCCCGCGCCTTCGCCCGTACGGCCGCCTACGACGGGGCGATCGCTCGTTACCTCGCCGCCGAACAGCGCCCCGACGAGGCGTTCCCCGAACGGCTCGTGTTCTCGTTCGAGCGCCTCGGGTCGCTGCGGTACGGGGAGAACCCCCACCAGCGCGCCGCGGTGTACCGCGATCCGCAGGCGCCGCCCGATTCTCTGATCCGGTACAAGGTGCTCCAGGGCAAGGAACTGTCCTTCAACAACCTCCTCGATCTCGACTCGGCCGTCACGCTCGCGCGGGACTTCGACGTCCCCGCCGCGGTGATCGTCAAGCACAACAACCCGTGCGGCGCGGCCATCGGCGACACGCTCGTGGAGGCATTTGGCCGCGCGTTCGCGACCGACCCTCTCGCCGCCTTCGGCGGGATCATCGCGATCCGCGGCGTGGTCGACGGGGCGATCGCCGCCCTGGTGCTCCAGCACTTCGTGGAGGTGGTGGCGGCGGACGACTTCACGCGGGAAGCCCTCGACTTCTTCGCCAAGAAACCGAACATCCGGCTGCTCAAGCTGCCCGTTTCGCGCCGGCCGGTCAGCGGGATCGACTGGAAACGCATCGAGGGCGGGCTCCTCGTTCAGGACGCGGACGTCGAGCCGGACCAGCCGTCGACCTGGCGCACGGTGTCCCAGCGCAAGGCAACGGCCGTCGAGCGCGCCGCCTGCGAGATCGCCTGGAGAGTGGTGCGCCGCGTGAAGTCGAACGCGATCGTGCTCGCCAACGCCCGGCAGACGATCGGGATCGGAGCCGGCCAGATGAGCCGTGTCGATGCCTGCCGGCTGGCGGCGACGAAGCCGGTGCTGCCGATCGTCAACTGCGGCGCGGCTTCCGACGCATTCTTCCCCTTCCGCGACGGACTGGACATTCTCGCGGAGGCCGGCGTCACGGCCATCGTGGCCCCAGGCGGCTCGATCCGCGACAGCGAGATCGTCGCCGCGGCGGACGAGCACCAGATGGCGTATCTCATCGCGCCGCGCCGGCACTTCCGCCATTGAACGTCCTGCGCGCCTCGGGGGAGCGAAATGGCGTCCGGCCGGCGGCCGTTGCGAGCTCCATGGCAGGGCGCGTGCTCTCGATCCTTCTCCTGGCCGCGCCTCTGCTCGGGGCCCGAGAGCAGAAGGCCGCCGAACGTCCGGCTTCCCCGCTTCCGGCCGAGGTCGCCTCCGCGTTCGGGCGCGCGGCGTCGCTCTACACGGACGGCGCCGCGCACGCCGCCCCGTTCGTCCAGACCTACACTCCCGCCGGCTTCACGACGGCCCGGCGCGAGTCGGGCACGCTCTGGATCCAGACTCCGCAGCGTCTGCGGTTCGACTACGACGCTCCCGAGAGGAAGGTCTTCACCTATGACGCCGGCGAGGGAAGACTCTTCACCCCCGAGGACAAGCAGCTCACGATCCAGAAGCTCACGCCGGAAGAGCGCGCCCGGCTCCCGATCGTGTTCCTGTCGGATCCGGTGGAGCTCGCGCGGGAATACGCCGTCTCCGCGGAAGCCGCCGAGGCGGGGGCGACGCGCGTCCTCTTGAAGCCCAGGGCGCCGCGGCCGGAGCTCGCCTGGCTCCGGCTCTCCGTCGATCGGGACGGCCGGGTGTCCGAGCTCTCTTACGAAGATGCCGGGGGAAACCGCACCGAGTTCCGTTTCGAAGGGTGGCGAAAAGAGAAGGCGCGTCCGGCGGCGGACTACCGCATCACGGGCCCGCCGGGGACGCGGATTCTGCAAAACTAGTTGTCCGTTATCCGTTGTCAGTTCTCAGTTCTCGCCGTTACCCTGAAATAGAATCGTCGGAATGGCTCAGGAGTTCTCCTTCGACGTCGTGAGCAGAGTGGACCTGCAGGAGGTTTCCAACGCCGTCCAGCAGGCATCCAAGGAGATCGCGACCCGCTTCGACTTCCGGGGCAGCTCCTCGAAAGTCGAATGGAACGAAAAGGAGCTGGCGCTGACGTTGACGTCGGACGATGCCCACAAGCTGAAATCCGTCGTGGACATCCTCGAGACCCGGCTCGTCAAACGCTCCATCGCGGTCAAGTCCCTCGATTACGGAAAGATCGAGGATGCCGCGGGCGGCAACGTGCGCCAGGTCGCGAAAATTCAGCAGGGGATCGTCTCGGAGAAGGCCAAGGAGATCGTCAAGGCGATCAAGGACCGGAAGATCAAGGTCCAGGCCGCGATCCAGGGCGACCAGGTGCGCGTATCGGGCCGCAACAAGGACGATCTGCAGGCCGCGATGGCGCTGCTCCGCGCCGGGGATTTCGGCGTGCCGCTGCAGTTCACGAACTACCGATGACCGGCCCCTCCCGCCTTGCGAATCCCCGCTTCGCTCGCGCCTATGACCTGATTTCGGAGAAGCTCGCCCTCGTCGAGAAAGAGCTCCTCCTGCATTTCCGCTCCTCGATTCCGACCATCGACGGCATCGGCACGTACCTCGCCTCCGGGGGCGGGAAGAGGCTGCGGCCGGCGCTCCTTCTCCTCTCGTCGCGGTTGCTCGAGTACGACGAGGGAGACAAGGACGTTCGCTACGCGGCCGTGATCGAGTTCATCCACACGGCCACTCTCGTTCACGACGACATCATCGATGAGGCTCGGCTGCGGCGAGGCCGGACGTCCGCCAACGCGCGCTGGGGGAACAGCCTCACCGTGTTGTTTGGAGATTACCTCTACACGAAATCCATGGGCATTGCGCTCGACGAAGGCGACCTGACGATTCTGAAGGTCCTCTCCGACACCACCCTGTCGATGATCGAAGGGGAGATCATCGCGATCGAAAAGACAGGAGACGTCCAGGTCACGCGTGAGGAGGCGCTCGACATCATCCGGCGCAAGACAGCCGACCTCTTCGCCGCGGCCTGCCGCCTCCCGGCGCACTTCGCGCCCCGCGGCGATCTCTTCGCCGCGGAGCGCCTCGCCGAATACGGCCGCTGCCTGGGCGTTGCCTTCCAACTCATCGACGATCTGCTCGACTACACGGGCAGCGAAGCGTCGATCGGAAAGCCCGTCTTGAACGACCTCCGGGAGGGCAAGCTCACGATGCCGCTGCTCCTCTCCCTGCCGCGCGCGACCGCCGCGGAACGGGCAGCCGTCGCCACGGTGGTCAAAGAGCGCGAGTTCCGGTCGGTCGACCCGGCCGAAATCCTCTCGATCGCCCGGCGGCACGACGGGATCGCCGGCACGAGGGCGCTCGCGAGGGACTACGCCGGCGCCGCGCGCGTGGCCCTCGGCTCCTTCCCCGATTCCGAAGCCAAGGAGGGGCTCCTCCTCGCCACCGAGTCCGTAATCGACCGGGTGAGCTAGGGCCGCTGCCGAATGAACACAAGCTTATCAGCTGAATCTCCTTAGAATATTAGGGAGGACGTCTCGTCTCCTATCCGTAGACAACCCCTGCCCTGCCCCAACGCCCTCCTTATGAAAAAAGGAGAAATCTGTTACTGACCTAAATAATTCTTGCGGTGTCTCGAAAACGTGCCTACAATCAGTCAGATCATGTCACGCGCCCTTCCCTGGACCGGTATCACACAGAGAATCAAAGGCTTATCCCGCACTCCCTCCCAGGAGTCGGCGGGCGAGGAGTCCCAGCTTTACTACCGCCGCGCCTGTCTGGCCGCCGCCGAAGAACGCTTCGACGTGGCGCTCATCTTCTGCGGAAAGGCGCTCGAGATCGATGCGCGGCACCTACCGACGCGGCTCCTGATCGCCCGCATCTACGACCGGGGCCTCCACGACGTCGACGCGGCGATCTCCGCCTATCGCAAGGTCATCGCCCTCGCGAGCTACGACGGGCGCGATCCCTACTGCTCCGCCGCCCAGGCCGCCCTGGACCTCCTCGTCCATTCCGCTTCGGATTAATCCGTCGGCTTCGCTTGCGGGGAAATCTGCGCCTGCGGCGC
>DATNMZ010000147.1:0-5862 GCA_035602095.1 Thermoanaerobaculia bacterium | reverse complement strand
GCAGAACGCCCGCCTCGCGGAGCTCCAGAAGGGCGGGCCGATGCTGCGCGAGGAGGTCACCGAGGAGGACATCGCCCTCGTCGTGTCGCGCTGGACGGGCGTCCCGGTGTCGAAGATGCTGGAGAAAGAGACCCAGAAGCTTCTCGAAATGGAGAACCGGATCGGCCAGCGCGTGATCGGCCAGAGGGAGGCCATCACGGCGGTTTCGGACGCCGTCCGGCGTTCCCGCGCCGGGCTTTCCGACCCGAACCGGCCGATCGGATCCTTCATCTTCGTCGGGCCCACCGGCGTCGGCAAGACCGAGCTCGCCCGCGCGCTCGCGGAGTTTCTCTTCGACGACGAACACGCGTTGGTCCGCCTCGACATGTCCGAGTACATGGAGAAGCATTCCGTCGCGCGGATGATCGGCGCGCCGCCCGGTTACGTCGGCTACGAGGAGGGAGGCCGGCTGACCGAGGTGATTCGCCGGCGGCCTTACTCCGTCGTTCTGTTCGACGAAATCGAGAAGGCGCACCCGGACGTGTTCAACGTGCTCCTGCAGGTGCTCGACGACGGGCGCTTGACGGACGGCAAAGGCCGCGTCGTCTCCTTCAAGAACACCGTCATCATCATGACTTCGAATCTCGGCTCGCACTGGCTCGCGGAATCGTCCGGGTCCGGCGAAGCCGAAGCGAAGGCGAAGATCGAGGAGGAGCTGCGCCGGCACTTCCGGCCCGAGTTCCTGAACCGGATCGACGACATCATCGTGTTTCACAGGCTCACCCGGGAAGAGATCGAGCAGATCGTCGAGGTTCAGCTCCAGATCCTCGCCTCGACCGTCGCGGACCGCGGAATTCGGCTGAGCTGGACGCCCGCGGCGAAGCGGTTCCTCGCGGGCCGGGGATACGACCCGACCTTCGGGGCACGGCCGTTGAAGCGGCTCATCCAGAAAGCGGTCTCCGACGTCCTCGCGCGCAAGCTCCTGACCGGGGAGCTCGCGCCGGGAGGCTCGGCCGAGATCGACCTCGCTGCCGATCGCGAGAGCCTGGAAATCGTTTCCACCGCGGAATCACTTACAACGGGGGCCGGAAAGGCGCCCAAACCAAAGGGAGGATGAATCGATGAATTACGTCACGTTTGATCCATACCGCGAGTTCAATGCCCTGCAGCAGAGGCTGCACCGCACTCTGGGCGGCGGCACGGGCCGGGAGCGAGACGAAGAGACGAGTCTCGGCGCCTGGATCCCGCCCGTCGACATCGAAGAGGACAAGGAGAAGCTGGTGCTGACGGCCGAGCTGCCCGGTTTCCGGGAAGACCAGATCGAGATCCAGATGGAGGGCGGCGTCCTGACCCTCCGCGGAGAGCGCAAGTTCGAGGAGGAGAAGAAGAACGGGAAGGCCTACCACCGCGTCGAGCGGGCGTACGGCCAGTTCGTCCGTTCGTTCACGCTTCCGAACAACGTGGACCGCGACAAGGTGCAGGCCCGCTTCTCCGACGGCCTGCTCCGCATCGAGATTCCCAAGCGCGAGGAAGCGAAACCCCGGCAGATCCGGATCTCGACCTCCAGCGCCGAGGAGAACCAGACGAAGGCGCCGATCAACGTGGAGAAAACACGCTGAACGGGTCGCGACTCCGAGTCTCCGAGCCCCGCTCCGGCGGGGCTTTTTTCTGGCTGGGCGAAAACAGGCAAGGCGGTCTTCGTCCACTCTCCGGCGGTTCGGGCGGATCGAGGAATGCAGGGTCGGCCACTCCCGTTAACCGTCCCGTGTGGAGAGCCTTCCGCGGCTGCGCAACGCTGTCTCTGCTCCTCCCGGCGATTCTTTCCGCCGCTCCCCTCCCCTCCCGCCGCAGCGAGATCGTCCAGGTGGTCGAGAAGGTCTCCCCCGCCGTCGTCAACATCGCCGCGGAGCAGATGGTCCGCCGGCGGTCGAGCGGCTGGGACGAGTTCTTCTTCGGGCTCGACCCGCGGCCCCGGCGGGAGACGGCCCAATCGCTCGGATCCGGCGCGATCATCGACCCGAAGGGGATCATCTTGACGAATGACCACGTGATCTCGGGAGCATCGCGTATCGTCGCCACGACGAAATCCGGCGTGGAGCTCGAGTGCGAGGTCGTCGGCTCCGACGCCGACAACGACCTCGCCGTTCTGCGGGTCAAGAAGCCGGGCGCGGCGTTGCCGACGCTCAAGCTTGGAACGTCCTCCGACGTCCTGATCGGGGAGACGATCGTCGCCATCGGGAATCCCTTCGGGTTCTCGAACACGGTGACCGCCGGCGTCGTTTCCGCCCTGGGGCGGACCGTGCGGGGGAGCGACAACCAGCGCGTCTACACGGATTTCATCCAGATCGACGCGCCGATCAACCCCGGCAACTCCGGGGGACCCGTCGTCAACATCCAGGGAGAGATGATCGGCGTCGCCACGGCGATCATCGGCGGGGCGCAGGGCATCGGGTTCGCCATTCCCGTCGACCGGGCCCGGCGGATCGTCGCGGACCTCCGGCAGTTCGGCCAGGTGCGGGCCGTCTGGATCGGCGCGCACGGTCGCACGTTGACGTCCGGCGGCGACGGACCGGGGCAGGGGCGGCCGCGCGGTTTCCGCATCCGCTCCGTCGAGTCCGGCTCCCCCGCGGAACGCGCCGGAGTCCGCTCCGGCGACACGGTGGTCTCCGTCGACGGGGCCCTCATCGATTCGCAGGAGGCGTTCGAGACGGCGCTTTCGACGCGCGGCCCGGGCCTGCCGATGCGGCTGGTTCTCAAGAACGGGAGCGCGGAGAGAACGGTGACGATCGCGGGGGAAAAGCCGCCCGAGGACTACGGCGTGCGGCGCCTGCGCGCGGACATCGGGCTGTCGGTGCGCGCCGGCGGCAACGGCCTGCGCATCACGGTCGTGGATCCGCGCGGCCCGGCGGCGCGCGCGGGCCTCGAGACGGGCGACGTCCTGACCGGATTGAACGGGGCCGAAGTCCGGGACCCGGAGGACATCAACCGCATCATCGCCCGCGACCACAACCGGACCACGCTCGTCATGGAAGTCACCCGCGGCCGGTTCGCGTACACGCTCACGTTTCCGCTGGACTGAGCTTCCTACGGCGGAGCGGCTCTCGATAACCGCATCTCGGACACCACGATCCCGGCCAGCACGAGCGCTCCTCCGGCGGCTCCGCGCGCTCCGAGATGGTCGCCGAGGAGCCAGGCCGCCAGGATCGCCGCGAACACGGGCTCGAGCGCGAAGATGATCGCCGCGTGCGTCGCGGACATCCGCGCCTGTGCCCACGTCTGACAGAAAAACGTTCCGACGGTTCCAAGGGAGCCGAGGTACAGGACGCTCCACAGAAACGTCCCGCGCCAGACGACGGGGCGGGCCTCGGCCGCGGCTTCCGGGAGAGCGGCCAGCGCCGGCAGCCGGAGCGCGAGCGAGGCGATACCGGCCACGGCGACGACGGTCACGAGCTGAAAGGCCGTGAGCCAGACGGCGTCGTGCCGGGCGGAGCGCTCCGCGAGCTCCACGATGTAGAAGGCGAAGACCACGCCGCAGCCGAAGACGAGAACGTCCCCGCGGTTCACCGGTCCTCCGACCGCCGGGAACGTGAGCAGGAAAAACCCCGCCCCGGCGAAGGTCACCCCGATTCCGTTTTCGAGGGAGGGCAACTTGCGTGTGCGCAGCCAGGCTGCGAAAGGGGTCAGCACGACGGAGAGCCCCGTCAGGAAAGCCGCCTTCGAGGCGCTCGTCCCCGGAATGCCGAGGACCTGAAGGCTCATCCCCCCGGCGAGCAGGAGGCCGATGACGAGACCGTCTCGCACGAGGCCCGGCGTGCGGCGCCGGGCGGCGAGAAACGGAGCGATCAAGACCACGGCGATGAGAAACCGCCAGAAGAGGAACTGGAGCGGCGGGGATTGCGCGAAGGCATTCTTGACGACGACGAACGAGGAGCCCCACACGACCGTGACGCCGATCAGGACGGCGTCGGCGCGAAACCTCCGGGCGGCGTCGGCTTGCACTTCGGCGGGTCGGTCCGGCAGCATCCCGGCTCGCAGGCTAGCAGGGTGCGGAAACAGGTGTCAGGTGACGGGTCACGGGGGACTGGGGACAGGTGGCAGGTGGCAGGTGTCGAGACGAGGGCGAGACTGGAAGATCCGAAAGCTGAGAGCTGATAGCTGATAGCTGAGAGCTGCGTCGGCTAGCCTGCTAGCATCGGCGCCTTGCAGAACGTGCCCGGCCCCCGAGTCCGCTTCGCCCCCTCGCCGACCGGGTCCCTCCACGTCGGCGGAGCTCGCACGGCGCTCTACAATCTCCTGTTCGCACGGAAGGAGAAGGGGAAGTTTCTCCTTCGCGTCGAGGACACGGACGTCGAGAGATCGCGGGAGGAGCTCTCGGGGCAGATCCTTTCGGCCATGGAGTGGCTCGGGCTCGATTACGACGAGGGGCCGTTCTACCAGTCGCAGCGCACCGAGCTCTACCGCGCCGCGGCCGAGCGGCTCTTGGCCCAGGGGAAGGCGTACCGGGCGTTCGAGACTCCCGACGAGCTCGACGTCGAGCGCAAGAAGGCGGAAGCGGCAGGGCGCGCGTACCGCTACTCCGGCGTCGGCCGGGCTCTCTCCCCCGAGGAGAGCGAACGGCGCGCGCGCGCCGGAGAGCGCCACGTGATTCGTCTGCGGATGCCCGCGGAGACGATCGTTGTCGAAGACCTCATCCGCGGACGCGTGGAGTTTCCGCCGGACGCGCTCGACGACTTCGTGCTCGTGCGCTCCGACGGCCATCCGCTGTACCACTTCTGCGTCTGCGTCGACGACGCGGACATGCGGATCACGCACGTGATTCGGGGCGACGACCACCTCGCGAACACGCCCAAGCACGTGGCGCTCTTTCGCGCCCTGGGAGCGCCCGTGCCGCAATTCGCGCACCTCGGGATGATCCTCGGAACGGACCGTAAGAAGCTCTCGAAGCGCCACGGCGCCGCCGCGGTCGAAGAGTGGCGTGACGCGGGGATCCTTCCGGAGGCGCTCTTCAACTTCCTGGCCCTCCTTGGCTGGTCGCCCGGCGAGGACCGCGAGATCCTGACACGCGAGGAGATGGAGCGGGAGTTCTCCATCGATCGGATCGGAGCTTCTCCTTCCGTTTTCGATCCGGAGAAGCTTCTCTGGATGAACTCCCAGTACATGGCGCGGATGCCGGCGGAAGAGCTTCTCGCGCGGAGCGCCCCCTGGGCGTCCGCCCTCCCGCCGCGCGACGTCGCCCTCGCCGTCGTCGAGCTCCACCGCACACGGGCCCGGACGACGATCGAAATGGGCCGGGCCCTCGCCTCCTACGCCGAGGATCCCTCCGACTACGACGCCGACGGGATGAAGAAGCAGGTCAAGGCCGAGACGGCGGCGCAGATTCGAGAGCTCGTCGGGCGGCTGGAGGCGGTGAAGGACTGGGCGCCGGCGCCCCTCGAAGCGGCACTCCGCGAGAGCGCCGAGGCGCAGGGCGTCTCCGCCGGGAAGCTCATCCATCCGACGCGCCTCGCGCTGACGGGAGTCACCGTCGGCGCCCCGCTCTTCGACGTCGCCGCGTTGCTCGGCAGGGACACCGCGATGCGGAGGATGCGAAAATTTCAGGAGCGGATCGCGGCGGCGAAGAGCTGACCCGGGCTCACTCTTCCCGGGTGCGGTAGTCCTCGCGCAGGTGATGGAGCTCTTTCAAGGCGCCTCGAAGAACCTGGATCACCCGGGAGACCTCCCGGCCGTAGAACTTCATCTCGGCGTCGCAGTCGGTCATTCCGTAGATCGCCTCGTCTTTTTCCAACCGGTCCTTCTCGAACGCGAGCCTCTCGATCAGCTCATCCAGCTCGGAGCGCAGGACGAACGCGACGTCCCGGATGCCGAGGAAGCGGCTGCACTGCG
>DATNMZ010000146.1:0-2981 GCA_035602095.1 Thermoanaerobaculia bacterium | reverse complement strand
GACGTCCTGCTCCCGCCGGACTATTTCGATCAGCTCGAAGGCGTCGACCCGGCGGGCGTCGGCTGCGCGATCTATTCCTACGACCATCGCTTCGAGGCGGATCCGGCGCTCGCGGAGGCTGCCCGGCTCTACGAGATCTCTCTGCGCTATTACGTTCTGGGGCTGGCGTGGGCGGGCTCGCCTTACGCCTACCAGAGCATGGGGAGCTGCCTCGCCATCCCCGCGGAGGCGTACACGGCGGTGCGGGGGTTTCCCCGCAAGAACGCCGCCGAGGACTTCTACCTTCTCGACAAGCTGGCCAAGGTCGGCTCCATCGTGCGGCTTCCGGGGACGCCGCTCGTCCTGGAAGGCCGCCCCTCCGATCGCGTTCCCTTCGGCACCGGGCGCGCCCTCCGGGACCTCGTGGAGAAAAAGCGCGGGCGCGGGCTCGCCGAATTCCGGCTCACGCACCCCCTCGTTTTTGGACACCTCGCCGCATGGCTGCGCGTCCTCGCCCACGTCGCGCGTTCGGGAGGTGATCTCGCGGCCGCGATCGGGAAGCTCCCGGCGGAAAGCCCGTTCTTCCGGGCGGATCTTCTCCAGCAGGTTCTCGAGAAGATGAACGCCTTCGAGGCGGTCCGGGAGGCCGCTTCGGCGGCGCGCGACCCCGACGTCCTGCTGCGGCGCCTGCACACCTGGTTCGACGCCTTCCGGACGCTGAAGCTCGTTCATGGCCTCCGCGACGCGGGGTTCCCCTCGATGCCCTGGCGGCAGGCCCTGGCCGAGGCGCCCTTTACCGGGCTCGTCGACTCGACCCGGGAGGACACCGAAGAGCTTCGGGGCAGCCTCTCCGTCGAGGAGCGGAAGTTGACCGGGCGGCGCGCCGGGGTGACGCAGGTGGATCCGGACCCCGAGGCCGGCCGCGGAGACTGAGGGCTCGCTTCGATTCCTCTCGAAAGAATCCCTTGACGGCCGGTCGATTTACGCCTAACTTACGCCTTGATGGACAGCGACGCCCGGATTCGCTCCCTCATGAGTCAGGCTCTCTCGGATCAGGAGGGAAACGGCTCTCTGCGGGCCTTAGCCGCGGGAGAGCGAACCCGGCATCCGCTCGATCCGATCAACATCCGGCCCCTCCCCGATCGGGGTTACGGTCCGACCCGGCTCTTTCGGATCCTGCTCACGAACGCCTGCGCCTTCGACTGCGACTACTGCCCGATGCGCGCCTCACGGGATCTGCCCCGGCACGCGCTCGCGCCCGCGGCGCTCGCGCAAGTCTTCTTAACCGCGTATCGGAAGGGCTGGGTGTCCGGGCTCTTCGTGACGAGCGGGATCCCGAAGAGCCCCCGCTGGGCGATGGACCGTCTGCTCGAGCTCGTCGAGACTCTTCGGTTCCGGCACCGCTATGCGGGCTACCTGCACGCGAAGGCGGTCTCCGGCGCGGAACCTTCCCAGGTCGAGCGGCTGGCGCTGCTCTGCGATCGGGTCTCCTACAACCTCGAAGCTCCCTGCCAGGCGACGCTCGACTCAGTCGCGCCCGAGAAGCGATTCGAAGACGGTATCGAGCTGCTCCGGCGCGTCCGGGACACGGCCCGGCTCACCGGCCGGGGCCGGCTGGCGGGAGATCCGCGTCCGGCGGGGCCGGCGGCCGCGGCCGGATCGACGACGCAGTTCGTCGTCGGAGTGGGCCAGGAGACGGACCGGGACCTGCTCTCCCTGTCCCACGCGCTCTGGAGCGAAGAGGCGATCCACCATCCTCACTTCGCGGCGTTCCGTCCGATCGAAGACACTCCGCTCGAAGGCGAGCCGGAGGTTCCCCTCCTGCGGGAGAACCGGCTCTACCAGGCGGACTACCTCCTCCGGCGCTACGGCTTCGCCCCGGCCGAGATCGTCTACGGCCGGAATGGAAACCTCCCGCTTGCGCGGGACCCGAAGCTCACCTGGGCTCTCGCCCACCCGGAGCGCTTCCCGGTCGAGCTTGCGACCGCCGACCGGGAGACACTGCTTCGCGTTCCGGGGCTGGGCGTGAAGAGCGTCGAGCGTCTGCTCCAACTGCGCCGGACCGCGGCGCGCCTCGAGCTGTCGGATCTCGCGAAGATGGGCGCGGCGGCAAGCCGGGCGGCGGGCTTTCTGATGCACCGCGGACGCCGCCTGGGCGACCGCGCTTTTCAGGATCCGCTCTTTCCGATCGAGGACTTCCCGGCGCCTTCCGCGAAGTACTCGTTCTCTCCGGGAACCTTCCGGTAATAGCCGTCGGCTATCGGCTATCGGCCAGCCACCTATCACCCGAGACCCGAGACCTGACACCTGACACCTGACACCTGCTAGAACGGATATCCGATCGTCAGGACGAACCTTCCGCGCTCCTTCACGCTGCCCGCCGAGATCGGCGGGACGGGGTCGTCCTTTGCTGCCACATTGAAACTAATCGTTCGGGGCCGCAGGGGAAATCCGAACTCCGCCCGCAGGGGACCGATCGGCGTCATGTAGTGGAGGCCGGCGCCGATCGTCTGTCGCAGGCCGGCGTCCCCTTCGATGCGGAGGTTTACGTCGGAGAAGTTCTGCCAGACCTGGCCGAGGTCGTAGAACACCGTGCCGCCCAGGTCGCCGAAGATCGGGAATCGGTACTCCAGGTTGAAGGCGAAGAACCCGTTTCCACCCACGATGTGCGGCCCGGAGGAACAGTCGTAATTCTGAAACGTCGGGTACTTGTCAGCGCACGAGCCCGGTCCGGGGGGGTCGTGGAGGGTCGCGCGGGTGTTGTAATCGACGGTCTGGCCGGGGATCCCGAGGAGATCGCGGGGGAAGCCCCGCGAGGTCGATTCGCCGCCGCCGAAGAAGCGCTCCGCAATCGGGATCTGGATGCCAGAAGGCCCGTACGGAAAAATCCCGCCGACGCGCGCCGACGCCGCGAGAACCGAGTTGCCCACCGCCCGGAAATAGGCCCCCTGCGTCGAGAACTTCGTGTACCGCGCCTCTGCCCCAAGGATCGGGAACGCGCG
>DATNMZ010000145.1:0-5632 GCA_035602095.1 Thermoanaerobaculia bacterium | reverse complement strand
GGTGAAGACCTGGGTTCAGCAGGTCGTCTACGAGAAGCTCGGGTCCTACCTCGAGGAGAATCCGAGAGTCGCGCGCCGAATCGTCGAAAAAAACGTCGAGTCCGCGCGTGCGCGCGAAGCGGCCCGCAAGGCGCGCGAGCTCGTCCGTCGCAAGGGCGCTCTCGACTCGAGCTCCCTGCCGGGGAAGCTGGCGGACTGCCAGGAGAAGGACCCGGCCTTCTCCGAGCTCTTCATCGTCGAGGGCGACAGCGCCGGCGGCAGCGCCAAGCAGGGGCGCGACCGCAAGTTTCAGGCGATCCTGCCGCTGCGCGGAAAGATTCTGAACGTCGAGAAGGCCCGGCTCGACAAGATGCTCGCCTCCGCCGAGATCCGCACGCTGATCACCGCTCTCGGCACCGGGATCGCGCAGGATTTCGACTCCGGCAAGGTCCGGTACCACAAGGTGATCGTGATGACAGACGCCGACGTCGACGGCTCCCACATCCGCACGCTCCTGCTGACGTTCTTCTATCGGCACATGCAGGCCGTGATCGAGAAGGGGTTCCTGTACATCGCGCAGCCGCCGCTCTTCAAGGTGGCCGAGGGGAAGAAGGAGACGTACTTGAAGGACGAGAAGGAAATGTCGAAGTTCCTCCTCGCGCGGATCGGCGACGACCGGTCCCTGACTTCGGAGATGTCGGGAGCCTCCGCCGCCGGCGCGAAGCTCGTCACCCTGATCGAGAAGATGGAGGAGTACCGCGGACACATCGCCCGGCTCGCCAGCCGCGGAATTCCCGAAGGACTCGTGCGCGCCCTGCTCGACCGGGGGACGTCGAAGAGCGACTTCGACGACCGGCAGAGGGTCGAAGACCTCGCCAGGGCGATCCGCGTGTTCGACTTCGAGAAGGCGGAGGTCGTCGCCGACGAGGAGCATTCCTCGTGGGCCCTGGAGGTCACGCGGCGCGTCAACGGCGTCCCGAAGTCGGCCCGCATCGACGCGGACTTCGTCGGCACCTACGAGATGAAGCGGATCCGGGAAGCCGCGAAATCGATCGGCGCCTTTCTCGACGGGCCCTACGCCGTGACTCGAAATGGAGAGACGGAGCGTCACGCGACGCTGCCCGCGGTCGTCGACGCGATCTACGAGTCGGCGAAGAAGGGCCTGGCCATCAACCGGTACAAGGGGCTGGGCGAAATGAACCCCGAACAGCTCTGGCAGACCACGATGAATCCGGAGACGCGCCGGCTGCTGCAGGTCGCAATCGAGGACGCCGTCGAGGCCAACGAGGTGTTCTCCATTCTGATGGGGGACGCCGTCGAGCCGAGACGCGAGTTCATCGAAAAGAACGCCTTGAACGTGAGGAATCTGGATATTTAAGTGTCCGCCACCTGACACCTGACACCTGACATATGACCCTCTTGAACGCCGAGGAAAAGTTCCCCGTCACGATCGAGGACGAGGTCCGCCGCTCGTACCTCGACTACGCCATGTCCGTCATCATCGGGCGGGCGCTGCCGGACGTGCGCGACGGGCTAAAGCCCGTGCACCGCCGCTGCCTCTTCGGGATGTGGGAGCAGAACAACTTTCACAACCGGCCCTACAAGAAGTCCGCCCGCATCGTCGGAGACGTGCTGGGCAAGTACCACCCCCACGGCGAAGGCTCCGTCTACGACTCGATCGTCCGGATGGCGCAGGAATTCTCCATGCGCTATCCGCTCGTGGACGGCCAGGGCAACTTCGGGTCGGTGGACGGCGACAACGCGGCGGCGATGCGGTACACCGAGGTCCGCCTGACGCGGCTGTCCGCGGAGCTGATCGGCGACGACATCGAGAAGGAAACCGTCGACTGGACCCCGAACTACGACGGCTCGCTGGTGGAACCGACCGTTCTCCCGGCCAAGTTCCCGAACCTGCTCGTCAACGGCTCGTCGGGGATCGCCGTCGGGATGGCGACGAACATTCCCCCGCACAACCTTTCCGAGGTCGTGGACGCGACGATCGAGCTCATCCGGAAGCCGGACTCGACCGTCGCGCAGCTCATGAGGAAGATCCAGGGGCCCGACTTCCCCACCGCCGCCTTCATTCACGGTTCCGCGGGCATCCGGGACGCGTACACGACCGGCCGCGGGATCGTCCAGGTCCGCGCGAAGGCCTCGATCGAGAAGACCGCGCGCGGCGACAAGGAATCGATCGTCGTCACGGAGATCCCGTACCAGGTCAACAAGGCCAAGCTCGTCGAGCGGATCGCCGAGCTCGTCAATGACAAGAAGATCGAGGGGATTTCGGATCTGCGGGACGAGTCGGACCGCGACGGGATCCGGATCGTGGTCGAGCTGAAACGGGGCGAGAACGCCCAGGTGATCCTGAATCAGCTCTACGCGATGACGCCGATGCAGTCGACGTTCGGGATCATCTTCCTGGCGATCGTCGACAACCAGCCGCGGGTTCTCCCCCTCGTCGACCTGCTGCGGCACTTCATCGACCACCGCAAGACGGTGGTCATCCGCCGGACCCAGTTCGACCTGAAGAAGGCGGAGGAGCGGGCGCACCTGCTGCGGGGGCTCGCGCTCGCTCTGGCGAACATCGAGAAGGTCATCCAGATCATCCGGGCGTCGAAGGACCCGAAGGAAGCCAGGGATCGCCTGGTTTCCGAAGTCTCGATGAGCCGCGGGGGACTCGAGAAGTTCATCGGGGAGCCGCTCGGCGACGCCCCGGCCGCCCGGGCCGGCGCGGCCCCGGCTCGGAAGGGCGCGCAGGACGTCATCCGCCTCGACGAGCTCCAGGCGCAGGCGATTCTGGACATGCGCCTGCAGCGGCTCACCGGGCTCGAGCGGGAGAAGATCGTCATCGAGTTCAAGGAGGTCCTGGCGCTCATCGGGCGGCTGCGCGAGATCCTCGACTCCGAGAAGCTCGTGCTGGACATCATCGTCGGAGAGCTCGCCGAGGCGAAGAAGCAGTTTGGCGACGAGCGGCGCACGCAGATCGTCGCGGAAGCATCGGACATCAACATCGAGGACCTCATCGTCGAGGAGGACATGGTGATCACCGTGTCCCGCGGCGGGTACATCAAACGCTCTCCCCTCTCGCTCTATCGCGCGCAGCGGCGCGGCGGGAAGGGCCGCATCGGCGCTACCACGAAGGAGGAGGACGTCGTCGAGCACCTGTTCGTCGCCTCCACCCACGCCTTCATCCTCGCGTTCTCCAACCGCGGCCGAATGCACTGGATCAAGGTCTACGACCTTCCGCAGCTCGGGCCCGCCACGCGCGGGAAGGCGATCGTGAACCTCTTGAATCTCGAGCCGAACGAGCGGGTCGTCGCCCTCGCTTCGACCAAGGACTTCCCGGAAGACCGCTTTCTCGTCTTCGCCACGAAGCAGGGGCTCATCAAGAAGACTCCCCTGTCTGCCTACTCGAACGTGCGCTCGGGCGGCATCATCGCGATCAACATCGAGGATGGGGACGAGCTGCTTTCCGTGCGCATCACCGACGGGACCCGCCAGATCTTCATCGGGACGCACCTCGGCCAGGGGATTCGCTTCTCCGAAAAGGACGTGCGGCCCATGGGCCGGGACACGACCGGCGTGTGGGGAATCGCGTTGCGGAAGGACGAGGACTACGTCGTCGAGATGGACGTCGTCGAGGAGAAGGGGCATCTCTTGACCGTCACGGAGAAGGGCTACGGGAAGCGTTCCGAGGCCTCCGAGTACCGATTCCAGGGGCGCGGCGGCTCCGGCGTGATCAACATCAAGGTCACAGACAAGAACGGCCCCGTCAGCGGGATCAAATCGGTCTCCGACGCGGACCAGCTTCTCTTGATCACCCAGAGCGGCATGCTCATCCGGATCAAGGTCAAGGACATCCGGGAGACCGGCCGCGCGGCGCAGGGAGTCCGGTTGATCAACCTCGACGAGGGCGACCGCGTCGTCGCCGTCGCGAAGCTCGCCGAGCCGGAAGAGATCGAAGAGGATGGCCAGCCGGGCCTGCTCCCGGAGGCCACGCTGCCCGAGCCGCCGGCCGATCCGGGGAGCCGGGGCGCAAGGTCGGAGAGCTCTTTCCTGGACGACGACAGCGACGGCGACGGCGACGAGGACGAGGAGTAGCCGGGGCAGACCCGCGGCTGCCGGCTCCCCCGCCGCTTCGGCGGGCTTTTGCTCTTCTTCTTTCGCTCTTTCTCCCACGCCCCGACGACGCGGCGCGTCCGGCTTTCCCGACGATCGATGACCCGCTCCGACGGCCGCCTCGCCGGGTGGTCATGACGATAGAATCCCCCGCCTCATGCGATTCTTCTTGGACGGGGCGAGCGTCGAGGATGCCAAGAGGGTGCGGGATTGGGGCCTGCTCGACGGGGTGTGGCTCTCCTTCGCCGCGGTCGAGTCGGCCGGCCTCGACTACCGGCGCGCGGTTCGTGACCTGGCGGGTTTGACCGATGGACCCGTCTGCGTCGAGCCGGGAGCGGCCGACGCGAAGGGGATGTACAAGGAGGCCCGCGAGCTCGCCAAGCTCGGCAAGGACGTCGTCATCCGTCTTCCGATCGAGCCGGCCGGCATGCGGGTCTCGCGCCTGCTCGCGCAGGACCAGGTCGCCATCTGCGCTTCCGGGTGCCATTCGGCGGCCCAGGCGCTTCTGGCCGCAAAGGCAAACGTGAGCTACGTCGCCCCGGCCGTCGGACCTCTCGACGCGGTGGGGTCGATCGGGATGGACTTAGTCGAGCAGATCATCCGTATTTACGACAACTACGGCTTCCAGACCCAGATCCTCGTCGCGGACGTCCGAAACGCCGTCCACGTGCTCGACGCGGCTCTGATGGGCGCGGACGTCGCGACCGTGCCCCTGGACGTCCTGGAGCAGCTGTACCGGCATCCGCTGACCGACGAGCTCCTCGCCGGACGGAGGGAGGAGTCATGAAGGTCTCGGCGGACCGGATTCTCTACCTCTCGCGCGTGATCGCCCGAAAGCTCAAAGAGAACATGAACCTGATCCAGAAGAGCGACGACGAAACCGTGCGCCGCGCGATCGTGCGGGTGATGACCGAGACCTACAAGGAGCTCGACGCGATCGAAGAGAAAGTCCAGGCTTCGTTGGCGAAGCGCAAGAACGTCGCGGCGAGAGACCAGGAGTTTCTCTTCGCGCGAAGCCTGGAGGAGGAGCTTCGGAAGCATGGAGCGTAGGGAATCGGGTGATTTGCGATCGGGTGATCGGGTGATCGGGAGGCGGCTGGACGAGCCGAATCACTGCAATTTACACCTCTTAAACCCAACAATTTCAATAACTCTCGTTTAAACTCCTGTAGATTATTGTCTCCGAATCTCCAGGAGGCTGGCCCCGGCGACTTGTGGTGATACAATTGGCGCGTCGATGAGCCAATTGGATTGGGCCAAGTCCGTCCTGCTCGATCGAAGCTCGCGAGAGCCGATCGGGGATCAGCTCGCCGCGGCGATCGAAGCGCGAATCGCAACCGGCGCGCTCTCGGCGGGCGACCGGCTTCCGACCGTTCGCGACTTAGCGTCGGCTCTCGCGATCAACCGCGGTACGGTGCAGTCGGCCCTGCGGCGGCTGTCCGACAGAGGGCTCGTCGAGGGACGGGTCGGCAGCGGGACCGTCGTCGTCGGCGCGGCCGCTCCTCGGCCCTTCGACGCGACCGCCCTGCTTTCG
>DATNMZ010000144.1:0-2137 GCA_035602095.1 Thermoanaerobaculia bacterium | reverse complement strand
ACACGACGTTCGCATCCCTTTTTCAGCTGCCTGCTAGTCTCCTTTGCGCACGAGGATCGATCCGCGGGCAAGCGTCTCTTCTCCCGACCGCACGATCCCATCGAACTTGGCCATCGCTCCGAATCGGCCCGCGAGCCGCACGTCGACGGAAAGCGTCTCGCCGGCGAGAGGGGCCCGCGTGAGCTCGAGCCCGTCCAGGCCGGCGAGAAACCCTCGCCGGCCGAGGTCCGCGTCCCCGCCCTCTAAGAGCAGGGCGGACTGGGCGATCGCCTCCGCGAGGAGGAGCGGGGACCCCCAGGATTCGCCCATCGCGGCGCGGCCGTTCGCCGACACGCGCAGCGAGACGGTGCCTTCGGAGAAATCGGCATTGCGCTCGAGTACGACCGTGTCCACGAAGCGGAACGGATACGCGTGCGGGAGGGTCGGCGCGGTCAAGCCTGCTTTTTCTTTTCGATGAAGTCGCAAAGAGCGTCCACGGACGCGAAGGCCTTCACGCCCACCTCTTCATCCTCGACCTTGATTCCGAACTCCTGCTCGAGCCCGAGCACGAGCTCTAAGGCGTCGATCGAGTCGAGGCCGAGCCCCTCCCCGAAGAGAGGCGCTTCGTTTTCGATCGTCTTCGGATCGATCTCGAGCTTTAACCGGCGCACGATCAGCTCCTTGACCCGCGGCCGGAGGTCTTCCTTGGTCATTCAAGCTCCTTGCGGGGGGATTATACGGGGCGACCGGAGACGGAAGACGGAAGACGGAAGACGGGAGGACGAGGATTCGAGACGAATCGATTCGCCCAACTTCGGATGGCTGATAGCTGACAGCTGACGGCTCAGAACTGAAAACTGACAACTGACAACTGACAACTGACAACTGACAACTGACAACTCCCCTAGGCCATCCCCCCATCCACGCGCCACACCTGCCCCGTGATGTACGAGGCCCGGTCGGAAGCCAGGAAGGACACGAGGGCGGCGACGTCTTCCGGTTTGCCAAACCGCGCCATCGGAATGCGCCGGACGAACTCCTCGCGCGCCTCCGGTTTCAGGTGGGCGATGATCTCGGTGTCGATCAAGCCGGGCGCGACGGCGTTGACCGTGATGCCGTGGGTCGCCATCTCGAGGGCCAGGGCTTTCGTGAACGCGATCAGCCCGCCCTTCGCGGCGGAGTAGTTGGTCTGGCCGACATGGCCGGAGATTCCGGAGACCGACACGATGTTGACGATCCGGCCCCACTTCCTGTGGAGCATGCCGCGCACGACGGTCTTCGTCATCCGGAAGGCGCCCTTCAGATCGATGTCGATCACGGCGTCCCAGTCCTCCTCGCGAAGGAAGGGAAAGAGCGCGTCCTTGATGATGCCCGCGTTGTTGACGAGCACGTCTGCGCCCCCGAAGTCCCGCACGACCCGCTCCCCGAGGGCCTTCACTTCTTCGGCGCTTCGCACGTCCGCGCGGATCGCCAGGGCCTCCCCGCCGGCCGCGCGGATCGCCGCCACCGCGGCCTCCGCCCGGTCCATGTCGCTCCTGCAGGTGACGACCACGCGGTGACCCGCGGCGGAGAGATCGGCCGCGATCGCCCTGCCGATGCCCCGGGATCCCCCCGTGACGATCGCCGTCCGCCGCTCCCCCATCTCCTCGTCACCCCTTTCCGGAATCCGCGGACTGCAATATACCGGCGGCGCGCGCGATGCTCTCCCGGGATCCGGCCGGGAGGCAGGTCGCGCCCCGGTCGATCCAGCGCGCCATCTTCGAGAGCATGTCGCCGGGGCCGACCTCGAGAAAGGTCCGGAAGCCGTCCGACACCATCGCTTCGAAGGTGGCGTTCCAGAGAGTCGGGTAAACGAACTCGGTCGCGAGCAGGTTCCGGACCTCTTCCGCTTTCGAGAGCGCGCGGCCGTCGGGGCCGTAGAACGGCACGTCGAGGTCCCGGATCGAGCGGCACGCGGCGACGGTCGGGGCCACGGCCTCGGCGACCGGGCGCATGAGCTCGCTGTGGATCGGCCAGCTCATCGAGAGCGGCAGCACGGAGAGCGAGCGCGGCGCCAGAGAGTCGAGCGCGGCCTGGACCGCCTCGCTCCGGCCGGTCAACACGAACTGGGTTGCCGCGTTGACGTTCCCGATCCACACGTCCCGGCCCGAGGCGCGCA
>DATNMZ010000143.1:0-4069 GCA_035602095.1 Thermoanaerobaculia bacterium | reverse complement strand
GACGATGGCGCGGACGGTCTGGCGCAGGTCTCCGTCGGCCGCGAGGAACTTCCTGGCGACGCGCTCGACCAGGGCCGGCGGCGGCTCGTCGACGACCAGCCGCCGGCAGAGCTGGAACGCGATGCGCCGGGCCGTCGCGGGGTGATGGGCGAGGACGTGAATCATCTGCTCGCCCTCTTCGATGCCTCCTCCGGCTCGAAAGACGTGGCCGAGCACGGTCTTCGGGAGGGCGTCGTGGACACGGGGCCGGAAGACGAATCGGGGTCCCCCGTTGCGGTCGATCGACCAGCCGGTCAGAACCCGGGCGAGCTCCGTGACGTCCTTCTGGGTGTAGCCGCCATCCACGCCGAGCGTGTGAAGCTCCATCAGCTCGCGGGCGTAGTTCTCGTTCAAGCCGCCCTTCCTCGCGTTGGGATTCCCGGGCTCCGATTCCATCCGCGGCATGCGGGGAAACCCCGGCCCGCCGAAGAATCGCGCGCGCGCCGGCGGAGGCGGCCGGTGTTCCGGGTCGGCCACGGACTGGGCGTTGTCGAGGTAGAAGAGCATCGCCGGGGATTTCGCGGTTGCCAGGAGAAGGTCCTCGAACCGTCCCCAGATCCGGGGCCGCACGACATCCCGCTCGAAGGACGTGACCAGCACGCGGTCGAGACCCTTGGCCGCGTACACGTTGAAGTGATTCATCCAGAAGTCGACGAGCACTTCGTTCGCCTGGCGCTCGGAGTAGGCGGCGCGCAGGACGCGTGCGGCGGACAGCTCCTCGATGACGCGGCGGGGGCGCTTCTCCGGCGGGATCCCGTTTCTCATTTCCTCCTCGGCGGCCGCGCCGAAGTTGGCGGCGGCGCCCGTCCCGGCGGGATTCTGTTGAGCGGCGAGGCGGCGCTGGCGGCGCGCTTCGGAGAGAGGCTTCTCGAACGTGTCGAAGATCTCCTCCTGCGGCATCGCGAGAGTCGGATAATCGGCAAGCCGCGCCGCCACGGCCGGGTCGGGAATCGTCTCCGGCGCGAGCTGCGCGGCGATCCACGCCGAGACGCCCATCGCGACGACGCGGTCGACATCTCCCGGGCGAGGTCCGAATCCGAGGCGGTTCAAGGCGTGCAGCGCCTTCTCTCGCGCCGTCATCGGGGCGGGCGCGCGCCCGGCGGCTTCCGCGGAAAGCGCGCTCGAGCAGCTTGCCCCGGCGACGAGAACCGCGAGGATCAGCACTGGCAACGCGCGGTCGATTCGATCGGACATGACCACCTCGGAAGATTGGACGAGCCGGGCCGCGGCCGGATTACGTTTCGATCCGGAGACGACCGGGATCTGCCTTCCGGGGTAGAATTCTTTCGATGCAGTTCTCTCGAGGTTTCCGAGACGAATGCGGCGTCTTCGGAGTGTTCGACGCGGAAGATGCAGCCCGCCTCGCCTACCTCGGTCTCTACGCCCTTCAGCACCGCGGACAGGAGTCCGCCGGAATCGCGACGCTCGACGGCAAGGCGATCCATTTCGAGCGCGAGATGGGGCACGTCGCCGATGTGTTCGACGAGACCCGCCTCTCACGCCTTCCGGGTAGGACCGCGATCGGCCACGTTCGCTACTCGACGGCCGGAGCCTCCCTGCTCGTCAACGCTCAACCGATCGTCTTTGCGACGGGGCGGGGGCCGCTCGCGCTCGCGCACAACGGCAATCTCGTCAACGCGCGCGACATCCGGGCGGCGCTCGAGTCTTCCGGCGCGCTCTTCACCACCACGTCCGACTCCGAGGTTGTCCTCCACTTGATTGCCCGGTCCCGGGCCTCGACGCTCGTTGCGGCGATCGCGGAAGCCCTCTCGGAAGTCCGGGGGGCCTACTCGATTCTGATCCTCTCGCGGGAGGGGATCTTTGCCGCCCGCGACGCGAACGGAATCCGCCCGCTCTCGCTCGCTGTAAGGGAGGGCTCGCCGGTCGTCGCTTCCGAGAGTTGCGCGTTCGATCTGATCGAGGCGGAGTTTACCCGCGACGTCGAGCCGGGGGAGATCGTCCGGCTGTCCTCCGACGGATTCTCCTCTCACCGTTTCGCGTTCCCGAAACCGACGCCGTGTGTCTTCGAGCACGTCTACTTCGCCCGCCCGGACTCCCTCGTCTTCGGAAAGAACGTGGCGGCCACCCGGGAGGCCTTTGGGGCGCGGCTCGCGCGGGAACACCCGGCGCAAGCCGACGCGGTGATCCCGGTCCCGGACTCCGGCATGTACGCGGCCCTGGGCTATGCCAAGGAGAGCGGGATCCGGTTTGCGATGGGTCTCGTTCGAAACCACTACGTCGGACGGACGTTCATCGAACCCAAGCAGTCCATTCGACACTTCGGAGTGAAGGTGAAGCTCAACCCGGTGCGGGAGGTGGTCGCCGGCAAGCGGATCGTGATGGTGGACGACTCGATCGTCCGCGGGACCACCTCGCGAAAGATCGTGCGGATGCTTCGGGACGCGGGCGCGAAGGAAGTCCACGTCCGGATCTCCTCGCCGCCGACCATCAACTCCTGCCACTACGGGATCGACACTCCGACGAAGGGGGAGTTGATTGCCGCGAACCAGTCGATCGACGCGATCCGCGCGTACATCGAGGCGGACAGCCTGGGCTATCTGTCGCCGGAGGGAATGCTGGAGGCTTTCGGGCGCCCGCAGCATGCGGCGTGCACGGCTTGCTTCACCGGGATATACCCCGTCGAGATCGAGGAGTCGGAGCGGGAGAAAGAGTCCGCGATCTCTTCCTAGCGGCCTTCTTGAAGACTCTGCTCGCCGCGACGATCGTTTTGCGGGGCGCAACGCTCGTCGACGGGACGGGAGCGCCGCCGCAGGCCAACGTCCTGCTGGTCATCCGCGATGGCCGGATTCTGTCGGTTTCTTCCGCGACCCCGGCCGCCCTCGCCGCACTCCCCCCGGGAAGCGAAGTCGTGGACGCCGGCGGACGCTGGATCGTCCCGGGCCTGATCGACGCGCATGTGCACCGGGAGTCCGACGCGGATCTTCAAGCGATGCTGCGATGGGGCGTGACCTCGGTCCGTCTGATGGCGGAAGACGTGTCTTCCGCCGAGGCCCTCGCGAGAGCCTCCCGCAATCGCTCCGACATCCCGGCCGTGCTTCCCGCGGCGCCGATCTTCACGGCGCCGGGAGGCTGGTGGGCCCAGGGCGAATCGCCGGACTCCCACCTCGACCGTTACCCCTCAGAGCCCGCGGGTGCGCGCGAATCCGTCCGGCGGGCGAAGGGGCTCGGTTCGACCGAGATCAAGCTGATGCTCGACGACATGGACTGGTGCCGCGCGCCGCAGAAGCCCTATGCGCAGATGAGCCGCGAGGTCGCGAATGCGCTGATCGTCGAGGCCCGCCGCACGGGTCTCCGCGCGATCGTACATGCTCCGAACCTTCCGGACGCGCGAGCCGCGATCGCCGACGGCGCGACCGCCCTCGCCCACGGAGTGCTCCAGCCTCTCGACGCGGCGACGATTGCGATCATGAGGACCCGTCCCGTCTTCTATATCCCGACGATGGACGTCTTCGAGTTCCTCGCCGACACTCGAGCTTTCGTGGACGGCGTGCTGTCCGACCCCCGCGTCACCGGTCCGGGAGGGTTGCCCGGGGAGACCGTCGCGCGGTACCGCACGCCGGCGTACTCGGAGGGCTACCGGAAGCGGTACCCGAATTTCGAGAACGTCCGCCGCCGTCTTCCCGCGCTCCGGGCGAATCTGCTCGCGCTCCACCGAGCGGGAGTTCCGGTCGCCCTCGGCACCGACATGTGGGCGTTTCCCGGGCTGGGAGTCTCGATCGAGATGGATCTCTTCGTGCGCGCCGGGCTCTCTCCGAACGACGCCCTGCGCGCGGCGACGCAGACCGCCGCCCGGTCGCTCGAGGCCGTGGCGGACCGGGGAACGCTCGAGCCCGGCAAGCGCGCCGACTTTCTCGTCTTGACGCGCGACCCGCTCGCCGACGTGAAGAACGTGCGGTCGATCTTCGCCGTCTACAAGGCGGGAGTCAGGTGTCAGGTGACAGGTGACAGGTGATGGGTGGCGGGTGACCCGGTGAGCGAATCGCCCGATCGCACGAATCCTCCCGATCCG
>DATNMZ010000142.1:0-8475 GCA_035602095.1 Thermoanaerobaculia bacterium | reverse complement strand
TGCTCGAGAGCCGCCGCATCGAGCTTGCCCGCGCGCACGAGGATGGCCGCGCTCTCGAAGCGCGCCTCGGAGGACGTCACGGATACGACGTCTCCGCCGGCGAGACCGAGCGAGGCGGAAGCGCCGGGGCGCGAGAAGGAGATGGCGCCCGAAGCCTTCCGGCGCCAGAGGTCGACGAATGCGGCGAGCAGATCGACGTCCCGGACTTCCCCGGCGGTCTCGAACTGTTTCTTCATGCGCTGCGCTCCCTCCCCTGCTCGAGATAGCTCGCGACGGCGCGGGCCGCCGCCGGACCGATGGCGTCCTGCACCTCTCCGGGCGGCGCGGCGGCGACGCCGGCGAGCGAACCGAATCGGCGCAGGAGAATCCGCGCCTTCGTCGGACCGATCCCCGGAATGTCCGTGAGGCTCGATTCCCGCATGCGCCGGGCACGCCGGCCGCGGTGCCGCGTGATCGCGAAGCGGTGGGCCTCGTCCCGAAGGCGCTGGATGAGCTTCAACGCCGGGTCTTTCGCCGAGAGCCGGATCGGGTCCGTCCGGTCGGGAGCCCAGATCTCCTCCTCTCGCTTCGCCAGACCGACCGTCGGGATCTCGATTCCGACGCGATCGAGGGCGGCCAGGGCAGCCTGGAGTTGCCCTCGCCCCCCATCGACGAGGACGAGATCCGGCATCGGCCCCCCCTCGTCCCGCACGCGCCGGTAACGGCGCTCGACCGCCTCCGCCATGCTCTTGAAATCATCGGGCGCGAGAAGGCTCTGGGAGGCGATCCCGAAGAGCCGGTAATCGGATTTTTTCGGCTTGCCGTCCTCGAAGACGACGACGGACGCGACGCTGTCGGTTCCCTGGAGGTGAGAGATGTCGAAGGCCTCGATGCGCCGCGGCGGGACGGACAGATCGAGCGCGCGCGCGAGCCGCTCGACTCCGAGAGCTTCCTCACCGCCCACGCGGCGGAACCGAACGCGATGCCGCTCCTGCGCGTTCGTGTTCGCGAGCTCTACCCGATCGGCGCCCGCGCCTCGCTTCGGCACGCGCACGGAGACCCGGGTGCCCCTTCGCGCCAGCAGGAACGCCTCGAGGAGGGCCGGGTCGGAAATCGCGAACGGGAGGTGGACCTCCTCCGGGAGGAAGGGGTTTGCGTCGTAGAACTGGGGAAGAAAAGCGTCGAGAAAGGCCGGAGGGTGGATCTCCTCGGATTTTTCGAAGAAGAACTCGCGTCGGTCCTGAAGAACGCCCGCGCGCACGACGAGCACGCAGACCGAGACGTCTCCGCCCGACTCGAAGAATCCGAAGACGTCGGTGCTCTCCCCTTTCATCGACTGGACGAGCTGCCGCTCCGCGACGTCTTCCACCGTGCGGATCGCGTCCCGATAGGCGCCGGCCATCTCGAAGCTCTCCCCCGCGGCCGCGCTCTCCATCTTCGCCTCGAGGCGCGGGATGAGCTCGCGATTCCTCCCTTGAAGGAAGAGAACGACGTCTCGGACCGCCTCGGCGTAAGCCTCCTTCGTGGTCAGGCCGGCGACGCAGGGCCCGAGACAGGCGTGAAGGTCGTAATAGAGGCACGGCCGGGGGAGCTTCCCGTCGATCTCGATCGAGCAGGTTCGGATCTGAAAGTGACGGGTGATCATCCGCATGATCCGGCGCGCGAGCCCGCCCCAGAAGGGGCCGAAGTAGGAGTGCCCGTCGTCTTCGACGCGTCGCGTGATCAGGGCCCGCGGCCACGGCTCGCCCGTCGTCACCTTGATGTAGGGATAGGTCTTGTCGTCCCGAAGGCAGACGTTGTATTTCGGGCGGTGCTTCTTGATGAGCGTGTTCTCGAGCAACAGCGCCTCGAGATCCGTGTTCGTGACGATCGTCTCGATGTCGTCAAACGCGCGCAGGAGCGCATCTGTCTTCGAGGACTCGATGCCCCGGGTGAAGTACGAGGCGACGCGCTTCTTGAGCGAGCGCGCCTTGCCCACGTACAGGATCTTTCCTCGAGCGCCGCGGAAGAGGTACACGCCGGGGCTGTCGGGCAGATTCTCCGGAGGATGGCGGGGTTCGGACACTGGCAGGAGTGTAACAAGCCGGACGCGCGGCGAATGCCCTGCTCGCATGGCGATATCATCGCGGCGCCCATGATCGAGTGCCCGTACTGTTTCGCCGCGGTCAAGCCGGAGGACCCCGTCTGCTCGAATTGCGGCAGGCCGATCGAGCGGTGGCGAACCGGTTTCTATAGCCGCAAGGCGCTGCCCGCCCGGGGCCGGACGGCGGTGCAAGTCGGCGCGATCCTGGTCTTTCTGCTGATCGTCGCCTTGTTCGCCCGGTCGTGCCACTGGGTCTGACCCCGCGCCGCGGGGTCTGACCCATTCGCCCGGGACAGTCTCTCCGCGGCCGCAAGACTACGAACAAGCAGGGTCTGATCCCGCGCAGCGGGGTCTGACCCATTGGCCCGGGAGTAACTCTCCGCGGCCCCAAGACTACGAACAAGCCACGGGGAGGGGTCAGACCCCTGCGGGGTCAGACCCCGGTCAGACCCGAAAAATCTGAAGCTCCCTCAAGGACCGCAGCTCGTCCCGTAGCTCGGCTGCACGCTCGAAATCGAGCGCCTTCGCGGCCGCCTTCATCGTCTTCTCGAGCTCCGCGATTCGCGTCCGGAGCGTCTCCCCGTCCAGAACGGGGCCTTCCTTTCCGGGGAGAAGCCGGTCGTGGTAGTCCATGCTCGACATCCGCACGAGCGGCGAGTTCACCTGCTTCACGATCGATGCGGGCTCGATTCCGTGCTCCTCGTTGTACGCCTGCTGGATCGCGCGTCTGCGGGTCGTCTCCTCCATGGCGCGCCGCATCGAGTCGGTCACGACGTCCGCGTAGAAATAGACGCGCCCGGCGAGGTTGCGGGCCGCCCGTCCCGACGTCTGGATCAGCGACGTCTCGCTCCGGAGAAAGCCCTCCTTGTCGGCGTCGAGGATGGCGACGACCGCTACCTCGGGCAGGTCGAGACCCTCCCGGAGGAGGTTGATTCCGATCAGGCAGTCGAACACGCCTCTCCGGAAGTCCGTCAGGATCTCCATCCTCTCGAGGGTCTCGATGTCGGAGTGCAGGTAGCGGCAGCGAACGCCGACCTCGGCAAAATAGGACGTCAGCTCTTCCGCCATCCGCTTCGTGAGCGTGGTCACGAGAACACGCTCGTTCCGACCGGCCGCCTCCCGGACGACGGCGAGGAGGTCATCCACCTGCCCCTGGACGGGCCGCACTTCGATGACGGGGTCGAGCAGCCCGGTCGGCCGGATGACCTGCTCGACGATCTCCCCTCCCGTTGCGGCGAGCTCTTCCTTTCCCGGTGTCGCGCTGACGTTGACGATCTGATGGATGCGAGCCTGGAACTCCTCGTAGGTCAGCGGCCGATTGTCGAGGGCGGACGGGAGCCGGAACCCGTACTCGACCAGAACTTCTTTGCGCGAGCGGTCGCCGTGGTACATCCCGCGAACCTGCGGGAGGGTGACGTGCGACTCGTCGATGACGAGAAGAAAGTCGGACGGGAGGTAATCGATGAGCGTCGGTGGAGGCTCGCCCGCGGCGCGGCCGGAGAGGTGTCGCGAGTAGTTCTCGATGCCGTTGCAGTACCCGAGCTCCTTGATCATTTCCAGGTCGAACATGGTGCGCTGGTGCAGCCTTTGGGCCTCGAGCAGCCGCCCGGCCGTCGAGAGCTCCGCGAGCCTCTGCTCGAGCTCGATCTTGATCGTATCCACGGCGCGGTCGAGCGTCTCGCGAGGAGTCGCGTAGAACGTCCGCGGGTAGATCGCCAGCCGGTCCACCCGCCGCAGAGCGGTGCCCCGGAGAGGGTCCGTCCGGCTGATCTTCTCGATCTCGTCTCCGAAGTACTCGATCCGCACGGCCACGTCCTCGTACGCGGGATGGATTTCGACGACGTCGCCGCGCACGCGGAACGTGCCCCGGGTCAGGTCGAGGCTGGTTCGCTCGTACTGCATCTGAACGAGCTGCCCGAGAAGCGCGGCCATGCCCGAGCGGTCGCCGACCTCGACGTACGCCAGCATGTCGTAATACGCGTCGGGCGCGCCGAGGCCGTAGATGCAGGAGACGGAGGCGACCACGATCACGTCGCGCCGCTCGAAGAGCGCCTTGGACGCCGAGAGGCGGAGCTTGTCGATCTCCTCGTTGCGGGAAGTCTCCTTCTCGATGTACGTGTCGGACTGGGGGATGTACGCCTCGGGCTGGTAGTAGTCGTAGTACGAGACGAAGTATTCGACGGAGTTGTCGGGGAAGAAACCGCGGAACTCCTGGTACAGCTGCGCGGCGAGCGTCTTGTTGTGCGAAAGAACGAGTGTCGGCCGGTTCACGGCCTCGATCACTTTCGCCACCGTAAAGGTCTTGCCCGAGCCGGTGACTCCCAGGAGCACCTGGTTGCGCCTCCCCTCTTCGAGGCCGGAGACGAGCTTCGCGATGGCCTGCTCCTGATCTCCCTGCGGGGAGAAATCGGTCACCAGGCGAAACCGCCCTCCGGAGCGGGCCTGGGCTTCCCGATAGGAGGCCGGCTTCGACTCGAGGCTGGCGGGGTTCGTGGGCCGCGGCTTGGCGCCGGGTCGCGGGCTCACGGAGTCGGTGGAGCGGTCGGCGCCGGGGAAGCGGCCCCGGCGGCGGCCGCCTGACGGAACGACTCGGTCAGCGCGTGGACCTGCTCGCGGGTGAACTCGTTTCGAGCGCCCCCCTGCATCAGAACGGATCGCAACCGCTGGGCGGGCCCGGCATCCGAGGATCCGCTTCGCAATCGCTCGCGATACGCGGCGTAGGCCGCGCGGAAGTCGGTCTTGTCCTGCGCCGTTACGTCCGGCGCGGCGTGCTCCTCGACCTGCCGCACCGCGTAGTCGGTCACGACCTGCGGATTCCGGCGCAGGTACAGGACCGCGCCGATGCACGCGAGAAGGAGCGCGAAACCGACAACTCCGCACCCGACGAGGCCCTTGCGCAGGCAGCCGCCGGGAGGTGTCGCGGCGGTCCCGTCCGGCGGCGGCGGCGCGCCGAACCGTTCGGGGGCAGGGGGCTCGGGAGGGAAGCTGCTCACCGGCGAAAACATATCGCACGGAACGGAAGGAGGAAAGCCGCGGTGCGCGGCCGTTTGCGCGGAACGCTTACAATCTTTCCGTGCCCCTGGCCCGCCGCGTATCGTTCCTGCTGCTCCCCCTCGTCGCGGTGGGGCTGCTCGGCGCCCTCGCCGGGTCGGCCACGACCACGCTCGTCCGCGTTCCCCGCGTGTCGGAGCTCGAGACCTATCGTCCGGACATCATCACGGAGATTCGAGGCAGCGACGGGACGACGATCGCGCGCTATGCGATCGAGCGCCGGATCCTGCTCACGCGGCCGGAGATTCCGGCCGTGCTGCGCAACGCGATCGTCGCCACGGAGGACAAGAACTTCTACAAGCACGGCGGTCTCGACCTGCGGCGCACGGTATCCGCGCTCGCGACGAACCTTCGCTCTCACGGTTATTCCCAGGGCGGGTCGACGCTCACCCAGCAGCTCGCGCGGGCGATTTTTCTCTCGCCGCGCAAGACCATTTCGCGGAAGGTCAACGAAGCGCTCGTCGCGTTCGAGATCGAGCGGCGCTACTCGAAGGACCAGATCCTCACGATGTACGTGAACGAGATCTATCTCGGGCACGGCAACTACGGATTCGAGGCGGCGTCGCGTTACTACTTCGGGAAAGGCGTCAAGGACCTCACGCTGGCTGAGGCGTCGCTGCTGGCGGGGATCGTCCAGCGGCCGGAGGATCAGTCGCCCTTCCGGAACCCGTCACTCGCGCTCGGCCGGCGGGCGACGGCTCTCCGCCGGATGCAGGCGGAGCGGTACATCACCGAGAAGGAGCGGCGCGCGGCGGAGGCAGAGCCGCTCCCCTCCTCCCCCTCTCTCAAAGAGACGGTCGTCGCGCCCTATTTCTGCGAGGAGATCCGTCAGTATCTGGAGCGCACCTACGGCGAGAAGGACCTGTACCGCCGCGGCCTGCGCGTCGATTCGACCCTCGATCCGGAGCTCCAGGCGTGGTCGGACGAAGCGATCGGCTGGGGCTTGCGCCGCCTCGCGCGGCGGCACGGCTTCCGCAAGCCGCGCAACCTGGCCGCCGAGGGGTACTCCAACCTTTCCGCCTACGTCGACCCGTCGTGGGAGAACGCGAAGCTCGCGGAGGGCGACACGGTCCGCGGTGTCGTCCTGACCGTCACCGCGAGCGGCGCGGAGGTCCGCGTTGGAAAGCAGACCTTTCCGCTGCGGGCTTCCGGCTACAGATGGACCGGCGTGACCAACGCCACGAAGATCTTGAGGCCGGGAGACCTCGTCACCGTCACCTTCGAGAAGCAGAAGGATGGAGGCGCGGTCTCCCTCGACCAGAACCCGACGGAGCAGGGCGCCCTCCTCATTCTCGAGAACTCGACCGGCGCGATCCGCGCGATGGTCGGCGGATACGACTGGACGCAATCGAAGTTCAACCGGGCGACGCAGGCCCTTCGCCAGGCGGGATCGACTTTCAAACCCTTCGTCTACCTGGCGGCGATGGAGTCGGGCTTCACTCCTTCGGACACGATCTTCGATGGGCCGATTGCCATCACGATCGATCCCCGCCAGCCCGCCTGGCGGCCGGTCAATTACGACCGCAAGTTCCGCGGTATCGTGACCCTGCGGCGGGCTCTCGAACATTCCATCAACGTTCCGACGGTGCGCCTCGCGCAGCTCGTCGGGCTCCAGCATGTCATCGAGGCCGCGCACCGGCTCGGAATCCACGAGAAGCTCCAGGCCTACCCTTCGCTCGCGCTCGGAGCCTTCGAAGTGTCTCTCCTCGAGATGACCTCCGCCTACACGGTCTTCGCGAATCAGGGCCTCGCGTTTCCGCCTTACGCCTTCGAGCGGATCTCCGACGCGAACGGCGATCCGCTCGAGAAGACTCACCCCGACGCGCGAGAGGTGACGACCCCCCAGGCCTCCTTCCAGCTCCTCGAGATGTTGAAAGGCGTCACCCAACGCGGCACGGGGGCGGCGGCGGCGAAGCTCCAGCTGAACATCGCGGGGAAAACCGGCACGACCAGCGACTACACGGATGCCTGGTTCATTGGAATGACCCCTCGTTACACGATCGGGGTCTGGATCGGCAACGACTTGAAGACGACGCTCGGCTCGGGAATGGAGGGCGCCAAGGTCGCTCTTCCGATCTGGATGCGCCTGCTCGAGCGGATGCGGGACCAGGGGCGGCTCGACCCGAAGGCGGACTTCGAGGCGCCGCCGAATGTCATCTTCACCGCCGTCGACTACGAAACGGGTCTCAAGGCGACGCCGGGGAGTCCCCGGCCGATTCTCGAGGCGTTCGTGAGCGGGTCCCAGCCAACGGAGGAGTGGAGCTCGAAGTGGGAGGAGATAACGCGGCTTCCCTGGTCGCTCCAGAAGTCGTTCTACCTCCCGAAGAAGGGCGAGGGACCCGATGAGGAGGCGCCCCCGGAGGCGCCTCCGCCAGCCACCGCGCCCGCCCCGACCCCCGCGCCGAGGTGAAGATTCTCGGTCCCGAGCGGGGCCGGGCGCCAGCGAGGCAAGTTCCGGGCGGTGCGCCGCTTTCGGACGGCTGGCTGCGGCCGGGCCGCTCGATCGTCTTCGCAAGGGGATTCGACGCGGGAGCCCGTTTTCTTCTCTTCTTCGGCACCGCCCATTTTCTGACGCCCGCGGAGTTCTCGCGCTACGCGCTCCTGACCGCGGTTCTCGCCATGTGCCAGTGGACTCTTTCCCTCGGTGGCCCGCGCGTGGCGCTGTATTTCGCCTCCCGCGGCTCCCGAGGCCCGCTGTTCGCCTGGCTGCTGCTCTGCGCCGCGGTGGCGAGCGCCGCCGTTCTCGGAACCGCGGCCGCCTCCGAGGGAGTCCGCGGCGCGTTTTTCCCGGGGTTCTCGGCCGGCTGGGTGTTGCTCGGCCTCGCGCCCCTCCCCTTTTCCCTGCTTGCGGACTCGACGGCCGCGACGCTCCTGGCCGACGGCCGGACCCGCGAATACGGAGCGACGCTCCTCTGGCGCAACGTGGGAAGCGCCGTCGTGCTGTTCTCGAGCCTGGCGGCGCCGGACCGGCTGCTCTGGATTCTCTGGGGCCGGCTCGCGGTCCAGGGGGCGATCGCCGCCCGGACGGCCATCCTCAGCCGTGCCCGTCCCGCCTGGGCGGAGCTGCCCGGCTTCGTTCCGCGCGCCCTCGCCTATGCGGGACCCACGGCCGCTTCCGAGGCGGCGATTGCGCTCCATCGGCGCGTCGACGTCCTTCTTCTGTCCGCGCTCGGGCGAGGAGCGGAGATCGGCGCCTACGGCCTTGCGTATGCGCTCGCCGAGGCGTTCTGGCTGGTGACGGATTCTCTCGAGTTCGCGTTGTTCGTCGACTTCGCGCGGGACAGTGGAGGCGCCTCGCGAACCGCCGCCCGCCGCGCGGCGCGCGTCTATCTTCTTCTCGGAGCCGCCGCGCTGGCGCTCGG
>DATNMZ010000141.1:0-2703 GCA_035602095.1 Thermoanaerobaculia bacterium | reverse complement strand
GCGGGCTACTCGGTGTACGTCCGAAACACGGACGGATCGCCCGCCGTACGTCTTGGCGAGGGTAGCGCCCAGGATCTTTCGCCGGACGGCGAGTGGGCGCTCGCAATCCTTCACTCCGCCTCCGACCCGCAGCTCGTGGCCTACCCGACCGGGGCGGGCGAATGGAAGCTCTTCTCGAAGGAAGCGCTTTCGGTATACGGGGCCACATTCTTGCCCGACGGCAAGCAGATCGTGTTCACGGCGAGAGAGCCGGGACGCGGGACGCGGCTCTACCTCCGGAGCTTCGACGGCGGTAAGCCGCGGGCGCTGACGCCCGAAGGGTACACGGGCCTCGGGATTGTGGCGCCGGACGGAAAATGGACCGTGGTCGCCGGACCCGACCGGAAGCGCTACCTCTACCCGCTCTCCGGAGGGGAACCGACGGCGGTTCCGGGCCTCGACCGGGAGGATAACGTGGATCAGCGGAGCCTCGACGGCCGGTTCCTCTTCGTCCATCGCCGAGGGGAGATACCCGCAAAAGTATTCCGGCTCGACATCTCGAGTGGCAGGAAAGAGCTCTGGCGTGCCTTGATGCCGGCCGACGCGGCGGGCGTTCCCGGGATCAGCGTTAGTCCGACACCGAGCGGCGAGGCATACCTCTACAGCTATACACGCACGCTGTCGGACCTCTATCTCGTCGACGGCGTGAAATGACTCTGGGGTCAGTCGTGATTCGCTGATTTTCGTACATCTTCTGTCCGAGCTGTCCACTCGGTTCTCTCCTTCTCTCGAATGGCGCGCTCGATTCGATCGATCAGCTCCCTGAGGAGTACGTCTGTCGCCAGCGTCGCCTCGAGCGCGGCCATCGGACGGACCAAGGACGAATCGTCGAGATGAAATCGTCGGGCGAGGCGGCGCGCCGAGATTCGACCGAGGCGCTTGGCAACGTAGGCGGTCAGGCAACGGGCAAACGCGATGGAGCCGCCCTGCCTTGGACCGGTCATTTCTTCCTTGGTGACTCCGCTCACCCGGGCGACGGCGGCCATCACGCTGTCTTCGGAGAGACCTCGCAGCGGAGGGTCGAGCTGGCCGCCGGCGTCGAATTGCGCCAACGCGAAGAGCTCGTCGCCTTTCACGAGCTGATCGATCGCCGGCAGGTCCTCGTACGTCGGCTGTACGGGATGACCATCGATGAGGCCGATATATCGACGAACCGCCGCGCGTGGCGTGGGACCGAAGCTCGGAAGCGCACGGTCGAGGTCGAACCAGCCGGGAGCGTAACCTGTCCGGAAAAACCGGTCGCTCGACCACGCGTATTCGGATGCGTGATCCACGACTCTCGCCTGGACTGGATTCAAGTGAACGTATCGGACCAGCGCCACGAAATATCGATCTTCCTGAACCAGAAAGGCCTTGTACCGGCCCTGAAACAGATGCCCGACTCGCCCGTGTCGCCGGTTGAACCATTGCGTATAGCTCGAATGCAGGCAGGCCATGATTCGGGAAAGAGGGGTGCTGCCGGTTCGGATCGCGAGATGGACGTGGTTGGTCATCAGGCAATACGCGAGAAACCGGAAACCGAAGCGTTCCCGGTAGTTGGCGATGCGCGAGAGGTACTCCTCACGATCATCGTCATCTCGAAACACGGGGCGCCCCTCATTTCCCCGCGCGATGACGTGGTACACAGCCCCGGAGAACTCCAGGCGACCAGGCCGCGCCATGGCTTAGGAGGACCGACCCGCGAGTTGCGGCATCGGTCATGAGTTGTCGCGAGGAGTGCGCGAACGGGGACAAAATCAGCGAATCACGACTGACCCCGATCGAACGACTGACCCCGAAACGAAATATCCCGAAATATTGTTGTGTCGATAATGCGGCCGCCTGGCGACGAAGGAATCGGGCGATCGGGAACGGCGGCCGTCTCCGGCGGCCGAGCGGGCCCCTGGGTGCTCGCGGCGACGATTCTGGGGTCGAGCATGGTGTTCATCGACGGGACTGTCGTCAACATCGCCCTTCCGGCGATCCTGGCCGACTTCCGCGCGACTGTGGTGGATGCCCAATGGGTGGTCGAAGCCTACGCGCTCTTTCTCGCAGCGCTCCTGCTCACCGGAGGCTCTCTCGGGGATCGGTTCGGCCGCCGGCGCGTCTTCACGATCGGGGTCGGGCTGTTTTCGCTGGCCTCGGTCGGGTGCGGGCTCGCGGCCGACGTCCGTCAACTCATCGCCGCCCGCGCGATCCAGGGAGTCGGCGGAGCGCTGCTCGTGCCGGGCAGCCTCGCCATCCTGAGCGCGTCGTTTCCGGAGAACGAGCGGGGGCGGGCGATCGGCACATGGTCGGGATTCACGGCCATTACGGGTGCGCTCGGGCCCGTGATGGGCGGCTGGCTGGTCGATCACCTCTCCTGGCGCTGGGCGTTCTTCGTAAACGTTCCGATGGCCGCGGCGGTGCTCGCGCTCACCGCATGGCACGTGCCCGAAAGCCGCGACGAGGCAGCGAGCAGGAAGCTCGACTGGCCCGGTGCCCTTCTGGCCAGCACCGGGTTGGGCGGCGTCGTCTATGCCCTGATCGAATCATCGCACCGGGGTTGGAGAGACACGCGCGTGCTCGGAGCGCTCGCGCTCGGCGTTCTTTCGCTCCTGTCGTTCGGACTCGTCGAGCGACGCAGCAGCGCGCCCATGCTGCCCCCTCGGCTCTTCCGCTCGCGCAACTTCACCGGCTCGAACG
>DATNMZ010000140.1:0-2472 GCA_035602095.1 Thermoanaerobaculia bacterium | reverse complement strand
CGTTGCACCCTCCCCAGATCTTTCCGTTCGCGTCTTCGATCGCCGCGCCGACGGAGAATCCGCTTCGCTTCGATACGGCGTTTCCGCGGTAGCGGGCGGCCGCTTCGACGAGCCGGTCGTCGCGGCCTTGATCGGTAGTGCTCATGACGCCGCGTCGGCGATCTTCGGGACGGCCGCCGCCAGCAGGCGCACGAATCGCTCGCTCACGCGCCGGGTCGTCTCGAGGACTTCTGTATGGACCAGCGGCTGTTTCAGGATGCCGGCCGCCATGTTGGTGATCGTGGAGATCCCGGCCACGCGCACGCCCGCGTGCCGCAGCGCGAGCGCTTCGGGAACGGTGGACATTCCGACGGCGTCCGCTCCGAGCTTCCGGAACGCCCGGATCTCCGCCGGCGTCTCGTAGGACGGCCCGGAGTTGCCGAGGTAGACCCCTTCCTTGAGCGGGATCTTCTGGGCTCGCGCGACCGCCTTCACGACCTTGCGCAGGGCGGCGTCGTAGACGGTGCTCATGTCGGGGAACCGCGGGCCGAGGGCCTCTTCGTTCGGCCCGATGAGCGGGTGGTGTCCGAAGAAGTTGATGTGGTCGGCGATCAGCATGAGGTCGCCCGGCCGGTAGGTCAGGCGCACGCCGCCCGCCGCGTTCGTCAGCACGACGGCTTTCACCCCGAGGCGCGCGAGGACACGGGCGGGAAAAACGACGTCCGTCATCGAGTGCCCCTCGTAGAAGTGCACGCGCCCCGAGAGCACTGCGACCGCAGCTTTCCCGACGCGCCCCAGGACCAGCTGCCCGGCATGGCCGACCACGCCCGTCGACGCGGGAAAGTTGGGGATCCGGCCGTACGGGATCGACGCGCGCTCGGAAAGGCGATCCGCGAAGGCTCCCAGGCCGGAGCCCAGCACGACGCCGACGACGGGCGGCGCCTGCGACCTCGACTCTTTCCGGATCGCCTCGACGGCTGCGTCGAGCCGGCGGAGGATGTCCGAGGAGCTCATTTCACGGGCGCTCCCGCGATCTCCCAGATCAGTCCCGCGATGCAGGCGGTCATGAAGCTGACGAGGGAGCCGGCGAGCAGCGCGCGGAAACCGAGACGCGCGATGTCCGACTTGCGCGTGGGAGCGAGGCCGCCGATGCCGCCGATCTGGATCCCGATGGAGGAAAAGTTGGCGAAGCCGCAGAGGGCGAAGGTCGCGATCAGCTTGCCCTTCTCGGAAAGCTGCCCGACGACGTCTTTCATCATCGAAAACGCGAAGAACTCGTTGATCACGGTCTTGTTGGCGATCAGGTTGCCGACGAGAGCGGCATCCTCTTTCGGCGCGCCCAGGATGATGGCGAGAGGTCCGAGCACCCAGCCGAAGATGGTCTGAAGCGAGAAGGCCGGCTGTCCCCAGAAGCCCCCGATCCAGCCGAGAAAACCGTTCAGCATCGCGATCAGGGCGACGAACGCGATCAGCATCGCCGAGATGTTCAGGACGAGGGACATGCCCTGCGTCGCTCCGCTCGCCGCCGCGTCGATGAAATTGGCGCTCGTCTTTTCGACCTCCATCTTCACCTTGCCCATCGTGACGGGCGTCTCCGTCTCCGGCCAGAGGATCTTCGAGATCAGGAACGTCCCGGGCGCCGCCATCACGGACGCGGTAATCAGGTACTTGAGCGGCGCTCCCATCGTCACGTACGCGAGCATCACCGCGCCGGAGACGTGGGCCATGCCCCCGGTCATCATCGTCAGGAGCTCCGACGTCGTCATCGCCGGGATGTAGGGAGCGATGAGGACGGGCGCTTCCGTCTGGCCGATGAAGACGTTGGCCGCGACGCAGAGGGCCTCGGCGCCGGAGACCTTCATCGTCTTCTGCATCACCCAGGCCATCGCCTTGACGACGACCTGGATGATCCCGAAGTAGTAGAGGAGCGAAAAGAAGGAGCAGATGAAGATGATGATGGGAAGGACCTTGAAGGCGAAGATGAATCCGGCGAGCGGCATGCCGGTCTTCTCGCCGAGAGTGTCCATCGGGCCCGCCAGCCATCCGAAGAGGAACCCGGACCCGCGGTCCGCGTAGCCGATCGCGTTGGAGACCTTGTTCGAGAAGGCTTCGAGCGCGTTCTTTCCCTGTTCCCAGTAGAGAACGAGAAACGCGAAAGCGAGCTGGAGGACGAACGCCCAACCGATGGTCCGCCAGCGGATGGCCCGGCGGTTCTTCGATAGCGCGAGCGCGATCCCGAGGATGACCGCCATGCCGACCAGGCCTATCCACCGCATTCGTTTCCTCCTCCAGCGCGTCGGACGTCGGCGCGCGGAGCCGGAGCCCGTCGTTTCGTTGCGGGGCGGGATGTTAGCAGGGTGGAGCTGTCAGTTATCAGTTGTCAGTTATCAGTTGTCAGTTATCAGTTTGGTCGTAGGGGCGGGGCGCGAAGTCTCCCGAAGTAGCCGAGGGAGGAGGCGGGCGCAGCGACGGACGGGGGCGGGAGGGGACAAG
>DATNMZ010000139.1:0-5853 GCA_035602095.1 Thermoanaerobaculia bacterium | reverse complement strand
CGGCCGCTCTGCGGATGTTCGGACTGACCGACGAGCGCGAGTTCCTTGGGCGGCCCTTCCTCGATTTCGTGGCGCCCGATTCGCGGGAGAAGCTGCTCGAGATTCGCCGCAGGCGGGAAGCGGGCGGCACTTATGAGCGGTACGAAATCCTCGCGCTCCAGGCGACCGGCGGCCGTTTCGAGCTGGAACTCACTCCGGTCGCCATCGATTTCGAAGGCCGGCCGGCCGTCGGCGCAACGCTCCGCGACGTGACGGAAAAAAACAGGGCGGCGGCGGAACTCGCCCGGTCCGAGGAGAGATACCGCCTGCTCTTCGAGCGAAACGTCGCGGGCGTGTTTCGGAGCACCGCCGGCGGCCGGATGCTCGACGTGAACGAGGCGTGCGCGCGGATTTTCGGATACACGATCCCCGAGTTCCTCCGCCAGGACGCCTCCGTCCTCTACCCCGAGCCGGAGCTCCGTGCCGCCTTCCTCGAACGACTGCACCAGAACAAAGCGCTCCGGAGCGAGGAGCTCACTCTGCGGAAGCGGGACGGAAGCAGCGTCTCCGTTCTGTTGAACGCCAATCTCGTGGAGGATGCCCGAGACCCGCAGCAGTCCGTCATCGAGGGGACCCTTCTGGACATCACCGAACGAAGGCGGGCGGAAGAGGAGCGAGAGCGCCTCGTGCGCCGGCTCACCGGTTCGCAGAAGATGGAGGCGGTCGGGCAACTCGCCGGCGGGGTGGCTCACGACTTCAACAACCTCCTGACGTCGATCGCCGGTTACAGCGAGCTCCTGATCGAAGGGCTCCCTTCGGAGGATCCGCGCCGCGGACACGCGGAAGAGATCCGTAAAGCGGGGCAGCGCGCCGCGGCCTTGACGCGCCAGCTGCTCGCGTTTTCCCGGCGGCAAGTGCTCGAACCCAGGGTCCTCGACTTGAACTCGGTCGTCGAGGGCATGGATCGGATGCTGCGGAGCGTGCTCGGGGAGGACATCCGGCTCGTGACCGTCAAATCGCCGGACCTGTGCCGCGTCCGAGCGGACCCGAGCCAGATCGAGCAGGCGATCTTGAACCTCATCGTCAACGCCCGGGACGCAATGCCGCGCGGGGGCGAGCTCACGATCGAGACGGGGATCGCCGAGCTCGACGCGGCGCTTCGCGGCGACGATTTCTCTCCCGAGCCCGGCGGGTACTGCATGCTGGCGGTGTCGGACACCGGGACGGGAATGTCATCGGAAGTGAAGGCCCGGCTCTTCGAACCCTTCTTCACTACAAAGGCGCTCGGCAAGGGCACGGGCCTCGGGCTCTCGACGACCTACGGCATCGTCAAACAGAGCGGGGGATACATCTGGTGCGACAGCGAGCCCGGGCGGGGCACGTCGTTCAAGATCTATTTGCCCCGCGTCGAGCGGCCCGTCGAAAATTTACCGGCGGAGCCCGCCGTTCCGCCCGCCCGCCGGGGGGGTGAAAAGATCCTCCTGGTCGAGGACGAGCTCGAGGTCCGGCTGCTGGTCCAGAAGCTCTTGAAGATCCAGGGTTACGACGTGATCGCCGCCGCCGCTCCCGACGAGGCGCTCTCCATCGTCCGCCACCTGACGCACGCGATCGACCTGATGGTTACCGACGTCAAGATGCCGGGCATGAGCGGCCGCCAGCTCGCTGAAGTCCTGGCGTCCACGCATCCCGACATGAAGGTGCTCTTCATGTCGGGCTATACGGACGATTCGACCCTCCAGCACGGAGTCTTGAACCCCGGCACGGCGTTTCTTCAGAAACCCTTCACGCCGGCTGCGCTCGCCCGGAAAATCCGCGACCTGCTCGACTCTCCTTTCACCGCGGCTGCGGGAGTCCCGCCCTCTCTTAAGAGCGGGTAAAGCCCGGCGGGGGCCGCGGGAACCGGCGGCTATACTCCGCGCCGATGAAAATCCGCATCCCCTTCGGGGCGGCGCTCGCCATTCTCCTCTCCGCCTCGGCTCTCCACGCTCAGGAATCGACGGACGGGGCGAACCCTCCTCCGCCGCGTCCGGCCGAAGGCTCGCGGATCGTGAATCTGCCCTCGGCAGACGTCCCTCGGGCCCAAACGCTGACGCTCCTCTTCACCCACCGGTTCACACAACCCGTCCAGGACAGCGACATCCACTCCCTCTACTCCTTCGACTCCGGGGCGCTCATCGGAATCGGGCTCGCCTACACCCTGATCGAGAACCTCGAGGTTTCTCTCTACCGGTCCTCGGATCTCGACGACTACGAGCTCGATGCGAAGTACCGCCTCGTCCGGCGAGGCCCCTTCACGCTCTCCCTGCGCGCCGGCGAGAACTGGCGCACGCAAACGATCGGACTCGAGACGAAAGACGGCTTCTTCGCACAGGCGATCGCGGGTTTCTCGATCGGCTCCCGCGTGCGCATCACGGCCGTTCCGACTTTCGTCTCGCGCACTCCGGGCCAGCGGTTCGTGCTAGCGCGCGAAAGGATCTTCAACGTGCCGGCCGCGATTTCGATCGCCTTGAACCGCACCATCAACATCCAGGGAGAAATCGTGCCGCGAAGCGGGCGCGCGGACTCCCCGGGGGTCGGCTGGATCGCCTCGATCGAAAAGACCGTCCTGCGACACCGGTTTGCCTTCACGGTCGGCAACCTCCGCGCGACGACGGTCGATCAGTACGTCGCGTCGGATTTCTCGGGACTCTCGCCGAAGAGTTACTTTTTCGGCTTCAACCTCGTCCGGCAGTGGAAACTCTGAAACCGCCGCCGCAGACTCTCGTCCCGCTTCTCCTCCGGACCGATCGGCTCGCCTCGCTCCCCTCGCTGCATCTGGTCCGGGCGCAGGACGGCGCGCCGCCCCGGCTGCGAACGTCCGTCCGCGTGGGTTGGCGCGACGGCGCCCTGCTGGTCCGTTTCGACGGCCGCGATGACGGCCGGGTTGCGACGAAGACGCGCCGGGACGACGCCCTCTGGGAAGAAGACGTCTTCGAGGTCTTCGTCTCGCCGCAAGACCCCCCTCACCTCTACTTCGAGTTCGAAGTGAATCCTCTCGGCACCCTCTTCGACGCGGCGATCGTCTCTCCCCGCCTGTCCCGTCCGACGATCTGTGTGGACGTCCTCTGGGACTGTCCGGGCTATCGGGCGCGGGTGCGGCGGACCGAAAAGCGCTGGTCCGCCCTGCTCACGATTCCGCTGGTACCGCTCTGCGAGGGGCCGCTACCTTCCGTGTGGCGCGCGAATTTCTTCCGCGTGGATCGAGGGGCCGGGCACGCCCCGGACGAGTATTCGGCGTGGTCGCCCGCAAACCGGCAGCCGCCGGATTTCCACGACGCGACGCGATTCGGGACCCTGCAGCTGGAAGGAGCGTGAGGTGTCAACTGATAACTGATAACTGATAACTGATAACTGACAACTTCCTACTGCGGCAGCACGACCTCCGTCCTCCGGTTCGCCTGGCGCCCCGCCGGGGTCCCGTTCGTCTCGACCGGGAAGTCCTTCCCGAATCCCCGCGGCTCGAGCCTCGACTTGGCGACGCCCCCCGCCGCCGACAGGTAGTTGAACACGGCGTTCGCCCGCTCGAGCGACAGCTTGAGATTCAAGTCGTCGCTCCCGGTCGAGTCCGTATAGCCGCAGACATACGCCTTCGCGGCGGGAAAGTAAGTGTTCAGGATCTCCTTCTGCTTGTTCAATATCGGAAGCGCCTCGGGCTTCAGGTCCGCCTTGCCGATGTCGAATGAGACCTTTTCGGAGTACTCGAAGACGAGCAGACGGGCCGCGCCGAGCTTCTTGGCGAGCGGCGAGGCGTCCTTGGCGAAGCGGAAGATGACCTGGGCGGTCTCCGGCGAGAGGATCCGGATGCGCTTCTCGACGACCTGCCCGTCGGCCGACTTCGCCTGAATCGAGTCGAGATCCTCGAACGTCTCGATTCCGATGCGCTGGGGAACGGGCCCCACGCTCTTGTTGCGGTACTCGACATCCGCGGTGCCGGGCTCCGCCAGGACATCGACCGTCATCTTCAGCTCGACTTTCTTCGCGCACCCGGCCGCTGTCGCCCCCGCCGCCGCCGCGAGCAGGAGCGTGGCGAACCGGGGGAATTTCGCATGGCTTCTTCGTGTCATCGGGCTCTCCTTTCGCCCGGGATCACTTGCCTTCGGGCGCAGGAATCATAACCGGGACGGCCTGGCGGGACTCCACCGGTTTTCCGCGGGCGTCGCGTGCCGGTTTGAAGCGATACCGCATCACGGCCGCGACGGCCGCACGGTCGCATTCGGGACAGAGCGGCGAGATCACGTGAGCCTCCCGGACGCTGCCATCCTCCGCGATGACCACACGCAGCCCGACGAAACGGCCTGCGTACTCCCGCGCGACGGCGGGGGCGATCTCGATCACGGGCTCGCTCTCGGTCTGCGCGGGGACGACGGCGCGCCGGACCGGCGGGGCATCCGGGTCGCCCGAGCCGGCTGTCTCTCCCGGCGAGCGCGCGGGGGGTGCCGATCGGGTCGGCCGCTTCTGCGGCGCAGCGGCCGTGGGGAGGACCTCCGGCGACACGCTTGCCGCCGGGGAGCCGGCGGTTGGCGCGGGCGAGGGTTCCAGTCGGGCAGGTGCGGCGGTTGCCGCCGGCTCGGGGGGAGCCTTCGGCAAGGACCCGGCGCCGGGCCGATTCCAGAGGATGAATGCTCCGATCGCAAGCGGGACGAGGATTCCCACGGCCGACCAAACCTTCACGCGCGTCGATTTCCGCCGGGAAGCCGCGGCCGGCGCCGGAGCTGCCGCCTGGCCTCCCGAGGCGATTCGAAACGTCGGGAGAGAGTCGGGATCGGGCCCCGCTGCCGGAACCGGCGGCGGCGGCGTCCGCGAGGAGATCGCCGGCTCCGTGGCCGCAGGAGGAGGGAGCGAAAGAACGCGGGGCGTCTGGGTGCCGACAGCCTCTTTCTCGCCGGCCGCGCGCACCGGCTGACGGGGCGGAAGTTCGACCGGCTCTCCGGCCAGGAACGCCCGCAGCGCCTTCCCCATCTCCCCCGCCGTCTGGAAGCGAGCCGCTGGCTCGAGCTCCAGGGCCCGCATGACGATCGCGTCGAAGACCGGATCGATGCCGGGCCGCTTCGGCTCGAGCGGCTCGGGCGGCATCGAGAAGCGCTTCATCGCCATGCGGACGGCGTCGCTGTCCTGGAACGGGAAGCTGTTGGAGACCATTCGATAGAGAGTCGCGCCGAGGGAGTAGATGTCCGCGCGCCCGTCGATCGGACCGGCCCGGAGCTGCTCGGGCGCAATGTAGGCGGGCGAGCCCATGATGGTTCCCGCGCGGGTGTGCACGACGCTCGCCTCGGACTTCGCGATGCCGAAGTCCATGAGGTGGGGCCGCCGGGCCGCGTCCACGAGAATGTTTTCGGGCTTGATGTCCCGGTGGACGATCCCGCGGTTGTGGCTGTACTCGAGCGCGTCGCACACGGCGGCCGCGAGAGTCGCGGAGGCGATCTCGGCCCAGGGACCGTTCTGCTTGAGCTCCCGGCTCAAGGGCGGACCGTCGACGAGCTGCATCGTGAACCAGCAGAGGTCGCTCACCTGGCCGTAATCGAAGATCTTGACGATGCGCGGGTGGTCCAGAGAGGCGGCGACGCGAGCCTCCTGCCGGAACCTGTCCGCGAAGTCCGGGTCCTCGTGATCGGCGAACAGGACTTTCAGCGCTTCGATGCGGTCCAGGCGGCGGTTCCGGACGCGGTAGACGGTCGCAAAGCCGCCCCGGCCGAGGTGACCGAGAAGCTCGTAGCTCTCGGCCAGGAGCGACGCGATCTTGGGCTCGCGTGGGTCGGGGGCGCGCAAGGGTGGGTCGCCGGACCTACATCTCGAAGGAGCGGGCGGGCTTCGCGAACAGGATCCCCTGACCCGCGA
>DATNMZ010000138.1:0-2916 GCA_035602095.1 Thermoanaerobaculia bacterium | reverse complement strand
GAGACGCTCGAGCGCGGCTTCCGCTTCCGTCTCGCGCTCTTCCCGCCGGCGCCACGCCTCGCCCAGGATCTCGCGCGCCCGGTCGAGTACCGCCGGGGGGAGGCCCTGTTCCTTCGCCACCGAAAGCGCGCGGCTCCGTCCGGAAAGGCCGGGATGCAAACGGTAGTTGGGCCGCCCCGTCGCCTCGTCGAATTCCATCGCGGCGCACACGGCGTCGGCGCGGGCGGCCGCGAAGTTCTTGATCGCGGCGAGGTGAGTGGTGACGATCACCCGCCCTCCGCGCGCCAGAAACTCTTCGAGAAACGCGACCGCCAGCGCGCTTCCTTCCTCGGGATCCGTCGCGCCGCCGATCTCGTCGACGAGCGCGAGGACGCCGGGCGACGCCTGCTCGAGGATCGAGGCGAGCGTCTCCATCGATGAGGAAAAGGTCGACCGGTCCGACAGGATCGCCTGCGCGTCTCCGATCTCGGTGCGGATCGCCCGGAAGACCGGTAGTCGCGTGCCGGAGGCGGCCGGGATCGGAATGCCGGACTGTGCCAGAAGGGAAAAAAGGCCGGCGGTCTTGAGAACGACCGTCTTGCCGCCCGCGTTCGGCCCGGACACGACGAGCAGGCGCTGCTCCCGGGTCAGCTCGAGGTCGAGCGGCTCCGCTTCCCGCTCGTCGCGCGACTCGTCGAGGACGCGCCGGCGAAGAGGAGCGAGCCGGGAGTCGAGAAGGGGATGGCGCGCGCCGCGGAGGACCCATTCGCCCTCGTCGGCGATCGCCGGAACGCGGCCTTCCGAAAGATCGCCAAATTCGACCTTCGCTTCGAGGGCGTCGAGGGCGGCGAGCTCCGCGACCGCAGCCTCGAGATCCGGACTGGCGGAGAGCACGGCGCGTCCGAACTCCGTGAGCAGCCGCTCGACTTCCCGGCGCTCTTCGCCGGCGAGCAGCGCGAGGTCGTTGTTTGCCTCGATGACCTCCATGGGCTCGACGAACACGGTCTGTCCGGAGCCCGAGCGATCGTGGACCATTCCGGGCACGCGCGAGCGGGCGGACGCGAGGACGGGCAGGCAGTAGCGGTCATTGCGGAGAACGACGGTCGCATCGCCGAGGAAATCCCGGCGCTGATCGAGCAGCTTCTCGAGGCTGCGCGCGACCTCGTTGCGGCGGCGGCGCAGGCGCGCGCGAATCGCGGCGAGCTCGGGCGATGCGTCGTCGCGAACGGCCCCGTCCGCGCCGAAGATCCTTTGGGCCTGCTCGAGAAGGTCGTCGAAGCGCGGAAGGCGCTCCCGGCGCTGCGACAGCCATCCCGGCTCCGCGCGTTCGAGAGCGCGCCGGACGGCCGCGGCGGCGCGCGCGACGGAGAGGACCGGCCGAAAATCCTCCGGCCCGAACGCCCCGCTCTCGATCGTCGTCAGGGGCGCGGCCACATCCTCGACCCCGGCCAGCGGCAGCCGCCCGTGCCGGATGCGGAAGGCCCAGATCTCCGACGTTTCTTCCAGGAGCGCCCGCACGGCGGCCTCGTCGCGGGCGGGAGACAGAAGTGCAACCGCCCGGCGGCCGGGCTCGGTTCGGGCGAGTGAAGCGAGGAGGCGGAGAACGACGTCGAACTCGAGGGACGCCCGCTCGGCGTCGCCCTCCGCGGGAAAGGGGGCTACGGAGTGGCCCGACGCTCTTCCGAGAGCTTGCGAAGCATTTTCTTGCGAGCCTGGATCATCTTGCGCTTTCGCTTTGCGCTCGGCTTTTCGTAGTGCTGGCGCTTCTTCAGCTCCGACAGGATTCCGGATTTCTCGCACTTCCGCTTGAAGCGCCGCATGGCGTTTTCGAAGGATTCATCTTCCTTGACGTGAACGAGCGGCACGTACACTCACCCCCTTCAGCGTGGAGTTCAATACCGAGCCGAACATCTTAAGGTCCGCAGGCGCCCGAGTCAACGCGATCGGGACAAACCCCGGCGGGACAATGGGTTGGAAAGTACGCTCGGCCGCCTCCGTGAACGGGCCGGCTCCCGGGCAGCCGCCCGGATCCCGGCCCCTCGAGCGGGGTCTCCCACGAGTCCCCGAGCGTCCGCGGCCGGTCTCGGATCGGGCTCCGTGCGCTGCGGCGGCCATCACAGCAGAGCCGCGCGCCGGTCGTGTCCGCGGCTTCCCCGCAATCGCAAAGAGTTTGACTCCGTCCCGAGCGCGCCCGGATAATGCCTGTGAATGGGCGAACGCGAAGACCGGCTTCGGCGTCTGGAATCGGAGATCGAGCGTCGCTTGGTCGAGCGGTTCGCGGCCATTCGCGACGAGTTCGATCGCCTGCGCCTGGAATCCGACCGCCGGTGGGCGGCGTTCGTCAGTCACTTCGATCAGGACTTCCGGGGGATCGTCCCGCCGGAGCTCGCCGGCGGCGCCGAGCCGGCGGCCTTCGATTCGAAGGGTCTGCCGGACCGGCCTGCCGGGACCGGCCTTCTCTCGATCGAAATCGCGAGAAACCTCGACGACGCCGGAAACCAGGTCGAAGCTCTCCATCGCTTTCTCGAACTTTGCCGCCGCCACGCCTCGCGCGCGGCTCTCCTGATCTCCAAGGCCGGCTCTCTCATCGTATGGAAGGCGACGGGCTTTTCGGAGCACGGCGGCAACGACGATGCCGCGCGGCGACTGACGCTTCCGCTCGACGGGGGGGCGCTTTCGCGGGTCCTCGAGGGCTCCTCGTTCCGGCTCGCGAAGGGAAACGACGTGTCGCAGAGGCTCGGGGCCTCCAACGCCTCAGCCGCGGTGCTGGTGCCCATGGTGGTGAAGGAGAAAGTCTCCGGAGCGGTGTACGCCGATTGCACGCCGGAAGAGGCGAGCCGGTTCGATCCGGAATCGATCGCGTTCCTGACGTTTCTGGCGGGCCTCTTCGTGGACCGGCTCGCCGGCCGCAAGCTCAAGCCGGCGCCGGCGCTCCGG
>DATNMZ010000137.1:0-7113 GCA_035602095.1 Thermoanaerobaculia bacterium | reverse complement strand
GGAAACGGGAAACGGGAATCGAAGGACCCGAGGTGACCGACGGAATCCATCGAGCTGTCCAACTAGCTATCGCCTAGGCGATTCCCCATTCCCCATTCCCCATTCCCGATTCCCGTCCCGGCTTCTCCCCGACGTTGATCCCCATGGTTCCGAAAAGCGGTTCCTCGAACCGCACGTTCGTAAAACCTGCCTCCCGCATCATGTCCCGCACGCCCACCTGTCCCGGGTAGCGGGCGAGCGACTCCGGGATGTAGAGATAGGTTTCAGGATCGCGGTGGAAGAGCCAGCCGACCGTGGGCATCATGGTCCGGAGAAATGCGCCGTACAGGGCGCTCGCGAGCCGGTTGCGGGGCTTCCCGAAATCGAGGATCACGCAGCGGCCGCCGGGCGCCAGGATCCGGCGCATCTCGGAGAGCGCGGCCGCGGGATCGGCGATGTATCTCAGCCCGTAACCCACGGTGACGACGTCGAAGGTGCCGTCCGGGAAGGGGAGGCCGAGGGCGTCCGCCGCCACGAAGCCGGTCCGACGGGCTTCGGCGAGCTTCCGGCGACGTCCGACCGCGAGCATCGGGAGCGTGAAATCCGCGCCGACGATGCGGGCCGCCCGGTCCGCGAGTTGCTCCGCGAGAAAGGCCATATCGCCCGTACCGCAGCAGAGGTCCAGCCACCGCGGAGCGGATTTGCCCTGCTCGATGCCGAGCCGAACCGTCCGCCGCTTCCAGGCACGGTGCATTCCGAAGCTCATCACGTCGTTGACGAGGTCGTAACGCCAGGCGAGGCGCGTGAACATCTCGCGCACCTTGCCGGCGCGTTCTCCGTCGTACGAGAGGTACTTGTTCGGCACGGCGGGCCACTTTAATTTAGGTGATAGGTGATAGGTGGCAGGCCGCACAGGCCCGAGAGCGGCCCAACCTACGACCTATCACCTACCTCCTATCACCTTCGTATCTTCACGGCGCCGGTTGTTGTAAAGTTTTCAATTCCGATGAACCAGGAGAAAAACGTGCACCGAGCCCCGACGGAAGCCGAGGCCCGACAGGTCGCCGAGGACGCCCGGGAATCCGAGTGGACCGCGCCATCCTTCCTGAAGGAGATCTTTCTCGGCAACTTTCGTCTCGATCTGGTGCACCCGTTTCCGCAGGCGCCGCCGGAGCGGCCGGAGTTCCGGGAGTTCCTCGACCGGCTGCAGAAGTACTTGATCGAAGAGGTGGACTCCGACGCCATCGACCGCGACGGCAAGATCCCGCCGCGCGTCGTGAAGGGGCTCGCGGAGCTCGGCGCCTTCGGAATGAAGATCCCGAAGGAGTACGGCGGTCTCGGCTTTACCCAGCGCGAGTACAGCCAGGCGATCAAGCTGATCACGAGCCAGGACGGGAACCTGATCGCGCTTCTCTCCGCGCACCAGTCCATCGGCGTGCCGCAGCCCTTGAAGCTCTTCGGGACGCCGGCACAGAAGGCGAAGTACCTCCCGCGCCTGGCGAAGGGCGCCGTGTCCGCATTCGCGCTGACGGAGCCGCAGGCCGGCTCCGATCCGGCCGCGCTGGCGACGTCGGCGACCCGGACGCCCGAAGGCGATTTCATCATCAACGGCGAGAAGCTCTGGTGCACGAACGGCACGCTGGCCGAGCTCTTCGTGGTCATGGCGCGCCATCCGGACACGAAGAAGATCTCCGCGTTCATCGTCGAGAAGGCCTGGCCGGGCGTCGAGGTCGTTGTCCGCCTCCACTTCATGGGGCTGAAGGCGATCGAGAACGGCGTCATCCGCTTCACCAACGTGCGGGTGCCGAAGGAGAACCTGCTCCTCGGCGAGGGGCGCGGCCTGAAGCTCGCCCTCGTCACGTTGAACACCGGGCGGCTGACTCTGCCCGCCTCCTGCGCCGCCGTCGCGAAGCGCTGCGTTGAGATCAGCCGGACGTGGGCATCGGAGCGCGTCCAGTGGGGGCAGCCGATCGGCCGCCACGACGCCATCGCGCAGTTGCTCGCGGAGATGGCGGCGACGGCGTTCGCGATGGAAGCGGTGACCGATCTGGCCTCGGGGATGGCGGATCTCGGTGACCGCGACATCCGGCTGGAAGCGGCGGTCGCGAAGATGTGGAATTCGGAGGAAGGCTGGAAGATCGTGGACCGAACGCTCCAGATCCGGGGCGGGCGCGGGTACGAAACCGCCGACTCCCTCCGGTCGCGCGGCGAGCCCGGCATACCGGTCGAGCGCATGATGCGGGACTACCGAATCAACCTGATCTTCGAGGGGTCCTCGGAGATCATGCGCCTCTTCATCGCCCGGGAGGCCCTCGACCGGCACCTCGCCGTGGCCGGCGACCTCGTCAATCCGAAGGCCCCGCGGTCGAAGAAGTGGAAGGCGCTGCCGAAGATCGCCGCGTTCTACGGCGCGTGGTATCCGACCCGGTGGCTCGGGTGGGGCCGGTGGCCGCGGTTCTCGGACTTCGGGCCGCTCGCGCCGCACCTGCGGTTCCTCGAGCGCACGACGCGCCGGCTCTCCCGCTCGATCTTCCACATGATGGCGCGGCACGGCCCGAAGTTGGAGAAGCGGCAGGCGCTGCTCTTCCGCGCCGTCGACGCCGGAGCGGATCTCTTCGCGATGTCCGCGGCCGTTTCCCGCGCGCAGCAGATGCGCAAGGCCGGGGACGCGGACGCGGCGCGCGCCGTCGAGCTCGCGGACGTCTTCTGCCGCATGATGCGCCGGAGGATTGCCGGGCACTTCCACGGGATGCGGAGCAACGACGACGTGCGCCGGTACAGGACCGCGCGGAAAGTCTTAGATGGCGAGCACGCGTGGCTCGAGCAGGGCCTCGTGCCGGCGGGGGAGCTGCACGGCGCGCCGCCGGCGCCCGCCGCGCGGGCCGCGGAGACGGAAGAGAAGGCCTTGACCGCGAACGTCTGAAGATCTAGGAGGCCGGCTCCTCGTCGGTCCCCTCGTTGATCCCTTCGAAGAGAATCGTCGAGAGATAGCGCTCTCCTGTGTCGGGCAGCATCGCGAGGATCTCCGATCCTTTCGGGCATTTCGCCGCGATCTTCTTCGCGCCGGCGAACGTTCCTCCGGACGAAATGCCGCAGAAGATCCCCTCTTTCGCGGCCAGGTCGCGGGCGGCGTCGCGGGCCTCCGTATCGGTGACCGTGACGAGCTCGTCGAAGCCCTGGCGGTTCAAGACGGCCGGGATGAAGTCGGGAGTCCAGCCCTGGATCTTGTGGGGCTTCCATTCCTTCCCGGCGAGCAGTGCGGCGCCCTCCGGCTCGACGACGGCGATCTTCGTTTCCGGGCGCGCCTTGCGGATCATGTCCCCGGCGCCGGTCAGCGTCCCGCCCGTTCCGTAGCCGGTGACCCACCAGTCCAGACGATGTCCCACGAAGTCGCGCAGGATCTCGGGACCGGTCGTGTTGCGGTGGTACTCGGGGTTGGCCAGGTTCTCGAACTGCCGCGCGAGGAACCAGCCATTCTTCTTCGCCATCTCCTCCGCTTTCTTCACCATGCCGCTGCCGCGCTCCGCCGCGGGCGTCAGAATGACTTTGGCCCCCAGAATCCGCATCAGCTTGCGGCGCTCGACCGAGAAGCTGTCGGACATGATGGCCACGAACGGGTAGCCTTTGACGGCGCAGACCATCGCGAGCGCGATCCCCGTGTTGCCCGAGGTCGCCTCGACGACGGTCTGCCCCTTCTTCAAGGTGCCGCGCCGCTCGCCGTCCTCGATGATCGCGATCGCCAGGCGGTCCTTGACGGAGGAGAGCGGGTTGAAAGCCTCGCACTTGACGTACATCGTGATGCCGGCGGGCGCGAGGCGGTTGATTCGGACGACCGGTGTGTTACCGATGGTCCCGAGAATGCTGTCGTACATCATGCGTTTTTCCTCTTTCGTGACGGTTGCAAAGCGCTCCGGGCGGGCGCGCCGGAACGGGTCAGAGCATTGCGAATGGTCCGGGCCGACATCGGCCCTGCGCCCCGAAGGAGCGGACGAAGCGGGATTCGGGATGGCGTTTCCGCACGGTCGTCTCGTTTGAGAGGCGTAGGATACGCGATCCATATGAGAATTCGTTCCCTCGTGCTGATGTCGGCCCTTTCTCTGGCTTTCGAGGGTGCCGCCGGGGCCCTCCCGAGAACGATGCGGCTGGACTACTTCCATACCGGCAACGTCTCCGAAGAGCGATTCGCCCTGGATCGGATCGTCGTGGAGCCGCTCGAGTGGCCGGGAAACCCGGCGCGGCCGCTGGACGACACGAACTCCGGCAAGTACTTCTTCGAAGTCGTGGACCGGGCCTCGGGCCGGGTCGTCTACTCCCGCGGGTTCGCGTCGATCTACGGGGAGTGGGAGACGACCGATGAGGCCAAGAAGATCCACCGGACCTTCCACGAGTCCCTGCGGTTTCCGACGCCCGGCGGGCCCGTCGACGTCGTGCTCATGAAGCGCGACGCGAAGAACGTGTTTCAGAAGATCTGGACGGCCCCGGTGGACCCGAAAGACATGTACGTCGATACCGCGCTGCCTCGCTCACCCGGACCGGTCATCGAGATCCAGAAGAGCGGCCCTCCGTCGGAGAAAGTGGATCTGCTGATTCTGGGCGACGGCTACACGGCCGCCGAGCGGAGCAAGTTCGAGAAGGACGCGCGCCGCCTCGCCCAGATCCTCTTTTCGAAAGCGCCTTTTGGGCAGCGGCGGGCGGATTTCAACGTCTGGGCGCTCTGTCCTCCGGCCGAGGAATCGGGGATTTCCCGTCCCTCGACGGGCCTCCACCGGCGGTCCCCGATCGGCGCGACGTACGACGCGTTCGGATCCGAGCGCTACGTGCTGACGTTCGACAACCGGGCCTTCCGGGAAGCCGCCTCCTTCGCCCCGTACGACCACGTCGAGATCCTGACGAACTCGAAGACCTACGGCGGCGGGGGCATCTTCAACCTCTACTCCACCGTCGCGGCGGACAGCCTCTGGTCTCCCTACGTGTTCGTGCACGAGTTCGGGCACCACTTCGCGGCGCTCGAGGACGAGTACTTCACCTCGGACGTCGCGTACGCTCCTGCCGCCGACCGCGTCGAGCCCTGGGCGCCGAACGTGACCGCCCTTCTGGACCCTGCCGCGTTGAAGTGGAAGGATCTCGTGACGCCGGGGACGCCGCTGCCGACGCCCTGGTCCAAAGAGGCTTTCGAGAAGATTTCCCGCGAGTTTCAGAAGCGCCGCCGGCAGATTCGAGCCGAAAACAGGCCGGAGGAGGAGATGGACCGGCTTTTCCTCGAAGAACGCGCGATCGAGACGAAGCTCCTCTCTTCCGACGCCAACGCCGGGAAGGTCGGAGCCTTCGAGGGCGCCATGTACGAGGCGGCGGGTTACTATCGTCCCCAGATCGACTGCATCATGTTCTCGCGCAACGAGGTCCCTTTCTGCGCGGCCTGCCGCCGGGCAATTGAGCGAGTGATCGACTTGTACACGACGTCCGGCGGGAAACGGGAAACGGGAAACGGGAAACGGGCCGAAGGAAAGCAGAGGAGCTCGCTCGCCCCATGAGTTATCTCCGGGGATTGCAGCTGGCCGGCTTCGCCCGCCGGCATCTCGGGCGCATGGGACGCGGACGGCGGGAAGTGATGGCACACCTCGCGGATCCGCGCGTCGAAAAACTCCCGATGCCGACGTTCGTGCAGCTGCGGGTGACGAACCTCTGCAACCTCCGCTGCAAGATGTGCGGCCAGTGGGGGGACACGGGAATCTACCGGTCGGACGGCTTTTCGGCGTCGGCGACGGACGGCCAGACGGAGGGCGCCCGGATCCGCGAGCTGATCGGGTTGAACCGGCAGATGGCGCTGGCCGACTACAGGAAGCTGCTGGACGAGGTCGCTCCGTGGCAGCCGATCATCAGCCTCTTCGGAGGCGAACCGCTCCTCTATCCGGACATTCTTCCGCTCGTCCGCGAGGTCAAGAAGCGCGGCTTGACCTGCACGGTGATTACGAACGGCGGCAGGCTCGAGCAATACGCGCGGGAGCTCGTCGAGGCGGGCATCGATTCGATCGCGGTGTCGATCGACGGGCCCGAAGACGTTCACAACCGGATTCGGGGCAAAGAGGACGCTTATCAGAAGGCCACCGACGGAGTGCGCGCGATCGCACACTGGAGAAAAAAATTGCGCCGGCCCCTGCCCATGCAGATCGCGATCCTGCCGGTGACGGAATTGAACATCGATGCGATCCCCGCGGCTGTCGCGGCGTTGCGGAAGCTTCCGATCGACACGATCAACGTCGGCCTGCGCTGGTTCGTGCCCAAGGAGACGGGGAGCGAGTACGAGGCGGTCATGCGCGAAACCTTCGGCGTCGCCGGAGACTCGTGGAAGGGCTTCGAGTTCGACGCGGCGCGGCAGATGAACGGGTCGAAGACGCGGCAGATGACGGACCTCGTGCGCCTCTTGAAGAGCTTGAAGCGCCGGCGCTTCCTCGACTCGGCGCGGGGGAAACCGTGGACGTCCTTCGTTCCGGACGTGCCCGCGGAGAAGGTCCCGGAGTATTTCTCGGACTTCTCGAAGACTTTCGGCCACAACCTCTGTCCGGTCGCCTGGTATTTCGCCCAGGTCGAGCCGGATGGGGACGTGACTTTCTGCGGCGATTTTCCCGACTACATCATCGGCAACGTCCGCCGGCAGTCCTTCCGGGACGTCTGGGCCGGGGAGAAGGCCATGCGATTCCGCGAGAAGCTCGCGAAGGAGCCGTTGCCGATCTGCAACCGCTGCTGTGGCAACTTCGTCTACGGAAAGTGGGAGAGGCCGCAGGTGACTTCGTCACAAGTGACAGGTGACAGGTGACAGGTGACTGTGAGTTATCAGTTATCAGTTATCAGTTATCGGTTCTGACACCTGCCACCTGACACCTGCCACCTTACTCTGCCCAGAATCTGTAGAAGTTGAACCACTGCGTCGGATGCGCGCGGATCACGCTCTCGAGGTCGGAGGCGACCCGCGTCATGATTCTCACGGCGTCTTCCTCGGGGGATAACGCAGGGTCCGCCGCGAGAGGCTCTCCCCAGACGTTGAAATAGGAGCCGTCTCCCGAGCGCAGGAAGAACCCGGGGAGGACGTCGCAGCCGCAGAAACGGGCGAGCAGCGCGGGAGAGCGCAGGAAAGGC